>NZ_JAJCGT010000066.1:0-9306 GCF_020553185.1 Blautia sp. MSK18_10
GATCAGATTGAAGGGATTTCGGATGTAATTGATAAAATGACGGAAAATGTTGAATTTGTGGATCGTTTTATGAATAAAAATGGTTCATTAAGAAAAACACCATTAAAGAAAAAAAGAGCTATTTCAAAACTTGAATTTTTTATTCCAGAATATGAGTATCGGCGATTAAAAAAGATGAAGAATCCAATAGAGACATTGGAACGCCCAGTGGAACATATGACTGTTTATCGGAATGATGGTTCCAGTGTGACTTTGACAGCGGAGAATGGACGTGTGAGTATTGTTGACTCCAGGGAGAAGAATGTAAGGCATATTATTGAGGCAGATTATTTTGTTTCGAAAATTTTGTAATGATTTATTACAAATACCATTGATGGTGTCCGTATGTATGCCAACAGATATTTAAAGATATTTGATGTGGATAGTAAACTATTAGACGAAAGAAAAAAATGAAAGGACATAAAAAAATATATGATTAGTTTTTATAAGAGTATTGTTGACCAGGACAGGGCTTCGATTGTTATATGTAATCTTAAGCATGAGATTATCTACATGAATCCGGCAGCTGTTAACAGCTATGCGAAGCGAGGCGGTGATAAACTTATTGGAAGAAGCCTGTTAGATTGTCATAATCAGGAATCCAGGGATAAAATACAGAAGGTAGTGGACTGGTTTGCGACAGATGAGAGCCATAACCTTGTCTATACTTTCCATAATGAGAAGCAGAATAAAGATGTTTATATGGTGGCACTCAGAGAAGAGGGAAGACTGATAGGATATTATGAAAAACATGAATATCGAAATTCAGAAACTATGAAACAATATGATTTGTGGTGATGTTATGGCGCAGGACGAATGGTGCAGACAGTTATTCAAAAATGAGGAAATACGACAGGAACTTATCCGTGTGGTAAGAAGAAAAAATGGAATGAGGTAAGCAACAATATGGAATCAAAACAGAAAAGAACAGCTCTTGTCACAGGTGGAAGTTCCGGAATCGGACGATGTACTGCAGTAGCCTTGAGTAAGGCTGGCTATATAGTCTATGAGTTCAGTCGCCGGGATGTTCCTGTAGAAGGTGTGAGACATATGTGTGTAGATGTGACAGATGAGGCTTCCGTGCAGGCAGCCGTTGGGCAGATCCTTTTGGAAAGAGGAAGTATCGAGATTCTTGTAAACTGTGCAGGTTTTGGTATTTCCGGGGCGGTGGAATTTACAGAGTTAAAACAGGCGAAAGCACAATTTGATGTAAATTTTTTTGGAACTGTCAATGTAAGCAGAGCTGTTCTTCCTTCTATGCGCAGACAGCACAGAGGGCATATTGTCAATATCAGTTCTGTGGCAGCAGTGGCACACATTCCGTTTCAGGCATTTTATTCTGCCAGTAAAGCAGCAGTGTCTTCTTATTCCTGCGCGCTTGATAATGAAGTAAGTCCTTATGGTGTCAGGGTGACAGCAGTAGAACTTGGAGATATTCATACCGGTTTTACCCAGGCCAGACAAAAGACAGTTTTGGGTGATGATGAATACGGCGGCCGTATTTCACACAGTGTCAGTCAGATGGAGAAAGATGAACTGAGTGGGATGTCGCCGGAGGTTATTGGTACATATATTGCGCGGATTGCACAGAAAAAGAACTGCGCACCAATTTGTGTGGCGGGTGTGAAGTATAAGATTCTGAGATTCTTATGTAAAATTTTGCCGTGTACATTACGGGGAAAGATTGTTGGTTCTATTTACGCAAAATAACTGAGATTATTTTATAGAATCCCGATATAGCCCGGGTGTCTGGATATATAACAGTTTTTTTCAGCTTTACGTTAAAATAGTTTCATGCTATCATTATTTTATTAAAAATTTTGATAACGTGAAGCTGTTTTTTGATTGTGGGGTGTAAGGAATGGGTAGATTTGTAAATCCTGATAACAGTGCATTTCAGGTGGCACTGAATTCTCCGATATATGTGGATAAAACCGGATTGTTGGAATATACAAACAGCGTACTTAATACAACAGAAGCTTATATCTGTAACAGCAGACCACGCAGGTTTGGAAAATCATATGCTGCAAATATGCTGGCCGCTTATTATAGTAAAGGCTGTAATTCCGAAGAAATGTTTTCAGGGCTGGATATAAGCAGGGAATCCGATTTTAAGACGCATCTTAATAAGTATGATGTGATTCATCTTGATATTCAGTGGTTTTTGGCAAATTGTGATAATGTGGATAATGTTGTAGCGTTTATTACGAAATCTGTACAGGCTGAATTGAGAGAGATTTACCCTGGTGTTCTGCCTGAAGAAGAGATAAGTTTGTCGGAAAGTCTTTCGCGTATTAAAAATATTGTTGGACAGAAATTTATTATAATTATTGATGAGTGGGATGTTCTGATCAGAGATGAAGCGGCAAATAAAAAAGTACAGGAAAAGTACATTAATTTTTTGAGGGCAATGTTTAAGGGAACGGAACCGACAAAATATATTCAGTTGGCGTATCTTACAGGTATTTTGCCGATAAAGAAAGAAAAAACGCAGTCTGCATTAAATAATTTTGATGAGTTTACAATGCTTGATGCAGGAGTGATGGCGCCATATATTGGATTTACAGAAGCTGAAGTGAAGGATCTTTGCGAAAAATATCACAGAGATTTTGAGAAAGTAAAATATTGGTATGATGGTTATTTGTTGGAGGACTATCAGGTATATAATCCTAAAGCAGTAGTAAGTGTTTGTGTGCGGGGCAGGTTTAGAAGTTACTGGTCGGAGACTGCTTCTTATGAAGCAATTGTTCCTTTTATCAATATGAATTATGATGGTTTGAAAAACGCTATAATTGAAATACTTTCCGGTGCTTCGATTAAAGTAAATACAGCTGCTTTCAAAAATGATACGGTGAATATACAAAGCAAAGATGATGTACTTACGTATTTGATCCATCTTGGCTATCTGGGATATAACCAGAACAGAAGAACTGCATTTGTTCCAAATGAAGAAATCCGGCAGGAGCTGACTACGGCGGTTGAGAGTAGAAAATGGAATGAGATGATTACTTTTCAGCAGGAATCAGAACATTTACTGGAGGCTACGCTGGACATGGATGAAGAAGCAGTTGAAGAGGGAATTGAGAAAATCCATACAGAGTATGTTTCGAATATTCAGTATAATAATGAGAATTCTTTGAGCAGTGTACTTGCAATTGCATATCTGAGTTCAATGGAATATTATTTTAAACCAGTTCGTGAACTGCCGACAGGACGTGGGTTTGCAGACTTTGTATTTATTCCAAAACCAGAATACGTTTCCAGTTATCCGGCGCTTGTCGTAGAACTTAAATGGAATAAGAATGTCAAGACAGCATTACAGCAGATTAAGGAAAAACAATATCCGGATTCAGTTCTGGATTATACCGGAGACATTTTGCTGGTTGGGATAAACTATGACAAGAAGACAAAAGAACATCAGTGTCTGATTGAAAAGTATGAGAAATTATAAAAGTATTGATAAAAAGGGAACCATTTTCTATTGAGAGGTGACAGATAATATGGAACTAAAGGAGAAAACTCCACATACGATATTAAATGAAATAATTGAAGCGGCAAAAGAATGCGGACAGGTTATGCTTCAGGCGGACAGGGAAAATTTTGGCATTAAGGATAAGGCAGGAAAAGCAAATTTTGTTACGAAGTATGATTGCAAAATTCAGAAAATGCTGGAGAAAAAGTTGTCTGAGATTCTTCCGGAAGCGGAGTTTTTGGGGGAAGAAGAGGATTGCCAGATTAACAGAAATGCAGAATATATTTTTGTGGTGGATCCGATTGATGGAACTACCAATTTTATTAAAGATTATCATATGAGCTGTGTATCTATTGGATTGATTCGAAATGGAAAGAGATATATGGGAGTCGTGCATAATCCGTATCTTAATGAAACTTTCTATGCGATTTCCGGTGAGGGTGCATATATGAATGGAAATGCGATTCATGTATCGAAGGATGATCTGGCAAACAGCATTGTTTTGTTTGGTTCATCACCGTATAATACGGAGCTTGCGAAGGCATCCTTTGAATTAGCTTACGAATATTTTCAAAAATGCCTTGATATCCGACGAAGCGGATCTGCAGCACTTGATTTATGTGCCATAGCATCAGGAAGAGCGGAAATTTATTTCGAGCTTATTTTATCTCCATGGGATTTTGCGGCAGGTGCACTTATTGTTGAAGAAGCAGGCGGAATTGTGACGACTGTTGAAGGAGAAGAACTTCCATGCCTGGAAAAGAGTTCGATTCTTGCAAGAAATAAGTAGTAGTTCTGAAATCTGGAGGTGCACGGTGAAAAAGTTAACAACAGGGAAAATATGGCAGTTTGCAGCCGGACAGTTTGGATGGGCGATGTTGTCCGGGATTATTTCTAACTGGCTTGTATATTTTTATCAGCCGGATAAGACAGCCATCAGTCAGGGACAGACAGTGTTCATTCCACAGGGGCTGGTGGTCTTTGGCATATTTACTATTATTGGCGGAATTACAGCTTTCGGAAGGATTTTTGATGCTTTTACAGATCCAATGATCGCCTCTTTATCTGACAGATGTACGTCAAAGAATGGGCGAAGAATTCCGTTCCTGAAATGGGCATCTTTACCGCTGGCGCTTTCTACAATACTGGTTTTCTGGTCACCGGTTAATAAAAACAGCTGGATCAATGGAGTGTTCTTGCTGGTTATGATTCTGGCGTACTATCTTTCCATTACTGCTTACTGTACACCATATAATGCGTTGATTCCGGAGCTTGGACATACCCAGCAGGAAAGACTTAATATTTCCACAGTCATTTCCTTTACATTTATTGCCGGAACTGCAGTGGCGTATCTGGCACCTACGATATGGGGGATGTTTATTCCTGCTTTTGGCAGAGTTGGTGCTATCCGTATGACCTTTACTTTGATGGCGGCTATAGCGTTTATCTGTATGCTTGTGCCGGTATTTTGCATTCGTGAAAAGGATTATGTAGATACGGTTCCTGCAAAGGAGTCAGCTTTTGGATCTCTTGCAGCTACTTTTAAGAATGGAGAATTTCGCAAGTTTGTGGCATCTGATATTTTCTACTGGATTGCACTTACCATGTTTCAGACAGGTCTTCCATTTTTTGTTACCAGTCTTTTGAAGCTTCCGGAAACGATGACAACTTTGTACTTTGTGGGAATGACAGCGTTGTCTCTTGTATTTTATATTCCGGTAAATAAGCTTACTCCTAAACTTGGAAAGAAAAAGATGATCTTGTTTGCATTTGCAGTATTTAGCCTTGCTTATTTTTATACCGGATTTATGGGAAAAATGAGTTTTATTCCGGCATCGGTGCAGGGACTGATCCTGACAGTCGTGGCGGCCCTTCCTATGGCGATTTTCGGAATTCTTCCGCAGGCTGTTGTGGCAGATATTTCGCAGAGCGACTCGATTACATCAGGAAGCAATCGTGAAGGAATGTTTTATGCGGCGAGAACATTTGCGTTTAAACTTGGGCAGAGTATTTCTATGTTGATATTTACAGCAGTCTCGACGATAGGGGCAGCAGAGGGAACTGGTTATAGAGTTGCTGCTTTTGGGGCAGCAGTATTCTGTTGTATAGGCGGAATTATACTGGTATTTTATAATGAGAAAAAGATTAATGGGATTATTAACAGGCACCAGTGAAGATTATAATACAGGTATGTATCGAATGGTGAAAAGCAGATAGCAACAGAATTATGAAAAAGTAACAGGAGTATATACAATGGAAATAATACATGAGAATGAATATGTGTATAAAATGAATGATGAAATAGAGCCATATCTTGCAACGCACCGTCAGGAGGGATACATTCCTGGTGCAGAGGATCATCTGCACCGAAAAGACACGGGGATAGTGGGGAAAATTCATGTACAGCGTTACCTGGCAGAGAAGCCGAAAGGCGTTATTATAATCAGTCATGGCTTTACAGAAGCAGCGCCGAAATATGATGAGATGATTTATTATTTTCTGAAGGCTGGATATCATGTGTATATGCCGGAACATATGGGACATGGACAAAGTTATCGTCTGACAGCAGATTCATCTCTTGTACATATAGATACCTGGAAGCGATATGTGAGAGATTTTTTGAAAATATGCCATGTAATTAAAAAAACATATCCTGAACTGCCGTTAGTTCTTTTTGCGCATTCTATGGGTGGGGCGATTGGCACAATTGCAGCTGCATGGGAGCCACAACTGTTTCAGAAGATTATATTGAATTCTCCTATGCTCCGCCCGCTTACCGGAAATGTTCCCTGGCCATTGGTGATTGCTATTGCACAGACGAAGTGCCTTTTGGGAAGGGAGGAAGACTATGTGGCTGGTCAGAAGCCTTATGATGGTGGTGAGACTTTCGAAACCAGTGGATGTACTTCCAGACCGAGATTCGAAAAATATAATGAGCTGTGTAAAGAGAATAAAAAATTCCAGGTTAGTGCAGCTTCTTATGGGTGGCTTCTGGCGTCTGTAAAAATGAGTTGGTACATAAAATATTGTGGATGGAAGAAACTGACAGCACCTGTGTTGCTATTTCAGGCAGAAAGAGATGATTTTGTATCTGTAAACGCATTGAGAAAATTTGCAGAGAAAATCAATCACAGAGGAATTACTTCCTGCGAATATGTTTACCTGCCGGGAACCAGACATGAGACCTACCGCAGCGATGACAGGACGATGGAAATGTATTTAGATAAGATTATGAAGTTTATGGATTCAGGCATGGTATCTGACAGTTGTACGTGATTCGTATCTTAATGAAATTTTCTATGCGATTCATGTATCGGAGGATAATCAAATAATGGAAATGGTTTTCTGTTATCAGCATCTCTACTAAGAGAACTGATAACAGGAAACCATTTTTATTATTTGGCTGAGTTTTTATTTAACAGCCGGAAACAGATTACAAAAAAGATAATTCCATATACAGTTGTGATAGGTGTCGCCATTCCAACATAAGTCAGAGATGTTTCCGGTAATCTCGACATAATGATAGATACCGGAATTCGGATGCAGAATGCGGAAGTGATTCCCTGGATCATAACAGGAATACTTTTTCCACAGCCATTAAAATATCCGATACTGCTGAAAAGTACACAAGTCAGTATACAGTCGGCAGAGAAACCTTTCAGGTAAGCGGCACTCTGCGCGATTACCTCGGAATCATTGGTAAAGAAAGAGGATAATACTCCGCCTCCGAAGAATCCTACCATAAAGATGATGATTCCAACGGAACATCCGGTAATGATTGCAGTGTAAAAACCCTTCCATGCCCGGCTTTTCTTTCCGGCACCGATATTCTGCGCAACAAATGCTGATACACTCTGCATGATAGAGGACGGAACCAGCATAATAAAGGAAACGATTTTCTGTGCAATTCCATATCCGGCAGATGGCATCAGACCCATCTGATTGATAACAGAATTTACGACAAGAAATGAAATCTGAACCGTTGTCTCCTGAAGTGCAATCGGCACACCTACGTTCAATATTTTCCCTAACTCCTCCTTATAAATCCGACATTGTTCTCTGGAAAATTCTATAGGCATATCCTGCTTTCTTAATACAACGACAGAACAGACAACAGAGACAAACTGTGCAAATACAGTGGCAATGGCGGCACCCGCAACATCCATGTGAAATACTCCAACCAGAAGCAAATCTCCCAGAATATTTATGACGCAGGCAATTCCTACGAACAGAAGTGGAAGGTTTGCATTTCCCACACCTCGCAGCACCCCGCTGATTACATTGTATGCAATGATAATAACGATACCGGCAGAACAGATTCTGATATAAAGAATCGTTTTGTCAAAGGATTCAACCGGTGCCTGTAAAAGATGCGCAATTCCTCCGGCGGCAAATTCCAGTACAAATGTCATGATGACAGCAATGATCAGAAAAAGAATGATCGTAGTTCCGACCGCATTTCCTGCTTCTTTTGGTTTTTGTTCTCCGATGTGATGCCCGATTATTACGGTGGAGCCCATTGCAAGGCTTGTAATAATAAAAGTAGCCATCTGCATAAAGGAACTTCCTGTTCCTACTGCGGAAATACTCGAGGCATTTCCGAATTTTCCAACAATCAGCAAATCAACTGCGCCATACGCAGCCTGCAGGATCAATGCGCCAAGCACGGGAATGGCAAACCGAAGCAAAGACTGGAACACAGGTCCTTCTGTAAAACTTATTTCTTTTTTCGACATTTTTTCCTCCTGAGAATGTGGCTTGAATGATTCAGATAGGCAGATATCATATCTGAAGCATTTAGATATTATCAGTATAACATAGTTATTGAGCACATTCTACTGTCACGTTGATAACCTTGTAAGTCTTGGAGTTACTGTGTTACTGTTTACTCAGTGCCTTGTAACAATCGTTACTGTTCACTCCGTTCACAGTAACGTAGCCAAAATTCATTCCAGATTGCCAGCGGCAATGGAATTTTGGCTTGCATGTCTCGGGATTTTGGCATATTCATGCCAAAACACCTCGCGGGATAGTGATGTGTGAACAGTAACTAACAATCTTTTTCCATATTAAATAAGCTCCATGTTCTGATTGCGAATATCAGTTGAAGTATGTTACTATGAGAAAAAACATAGCTATATCATATGATTTTTGACGAAGTAAATCAGATGGCTGGTGACACAGAAACATGATAAGAAAGGCAAAAAACATGGCATCAGAAAGAACAGAAGAACTATACAGGGTTTTGCTCAGCAAGGGCTATCCGAAGGAGCTTTGTGCTGAAATCGCATATAAAAACATGAATACAGATTATACCGCAACCAGAATGCTGGGTTATTTATATCGGTATACAAATCCTAAAATCGAAGATCTGGTAGATGAGATGCTGGCGATTTTAAGTGACCGGGCACAGATAATAGAGAAAAAGGAATCTGAACATGCGCAGGCAGTGATCAGTGAAATGTACCGGAAGGGATTATAAGTGACGAAGAACTTGGAGATAAGATAACAATGGAGCAATATTATTACAATCATATGAATAAGGCGCAGCAGGCTGCATATCACAGCATTCTTAGCGGTGTGAAAAACCTGGCGGATGAATTTCAAATTCCGGCATTAGAGGGAGAAGAACTTTATAATGTTTTTTTTCAGATGCGTCTGGATCATCCGGAGATATTTTGGGTGAGCAGTTATAAATACCGGTATTATAAAGACTCTCCGAATCTGATTTTTATTCCGGAGTATCTTTTTGATAAAAAGAAGATTTGCGAACATCAAAAGGCTATGACTGCCAG
>NZ_JAJCGT010000067.1:0-8912 GCF_020553185.1 Blautia sp. MSK18_10
TTTTGGCATATTCATGCCAAAACACCTCGCGGAATAGTGGTGTGTGAACAGTAACTCAATTATACTGTTTTGTTTTTCAGCACTGCAGGTGATGTATTACCTACAACCATCGCTGTCAACGGGCTGAAATACAGCAGACATGTTAATACACAGTAAATCGGGATCATAATCGCAAACTGTACCAGTCTTCCGGGCATGATCGCATAGAAATTATATCCAAGCATGATCACAAGTCCTGCTGTTGTAAGAACCAGAGAGCTGAGAACTGCAGTTACCACGATAGATACGCAGATACCAACTGTCTTTCCTGTTTTCTTTCTGTTTGCAAATAATGGTTTTGCAAGGGCAGGAAGCACACCCCAGAGGATTGCTGCAACTGTGATAAACGGATTTACAGCATAGCCTTTCATAAAGCACCCGATAATATCCGCACATAATCCACAGACACCGCCTGCCACCGGTCCCAGCCACAGACCTGCAAGGATTGTACATACACTTCCCACAGAAATACGGTACGCACCAAGATCAATGACCAGAACTCGTGTGAGTACCAGATGCATGGCGATCAGAAGAGCCATGAACACCAATGTTTTTACGTTCCAATATTGTTTTTTCTGCATAATAAAAACACCTCCATAATGTGTTTTAAAAATAGAGTAGTTACATAAATAATAATCCCTCCACATTATGAGATGCTCTCATATGTAGCAACGGGTGCGGAAATCATATCGTAAGCAGCACGCTTTCTGCTTTTCGTTTCACGGCGACTCCCCAGCCTGTGAACACTTGACGCATAAAATCCTACTTCGCTATTATTTATTTATCGAAATTATAACACAATCCATAGAAATTGCAATATATTTTTCGTTATTATTTTCACAAATTTGAATGCTGTTTTTTGTTCATTCTATACGAATGGTCTGCTTTTTTTACTTGAGAATATTGCTGCAAACACTCGTAAGTCTATGAATAAAACAGCCGCATATACTAATACTATAACATTATGCAGCAGTCCGGCATCTTCAGCAATGAGAAATTACATGAATACAGATATTCCGTCCTGGTCTGCTATAATCATGGAGGTAAAAAAATGTCAGAAATATGCAAAAATAACTGCCAAAATCCTTATAATATATGTTATGATAATTACCTGAATACCAACGCCTGTACGGAATGTACCGGCCTGATATGCACTCCTGCCAAAGACAATGACGAATGGGAAAGCTACCGGAAAATTTTTGATTTTATCCCCGAACCGCCGGAAAGCAATATCCCTCCCTGTAAATAATTATCGCATACGGCAGGAATCATGTTCAAACGAATGATTTATCGGAGGTCCTGTCTGTATTATGAAAAAACTGCTTGCTGCATGTGTCTGTGCCGGCCTTAGCTTTTCTTTTGCCGGATGCAGCCCTGAAACCATACTGGAACAATTCACATCCACCGGAGACACATCCGTCCGGGAACTTACTTCTTCATCTGACACCACAACTGAAACCGAAACAAAAGACCGTATCTATATGGATGAACTTTCCGGTACCCTGCAGGATTTTTCAGGAAGCCAGCTTATTCTGAACACGGACAGTGCCTCCTATGTATTTAATGTTTCCAATGCCACCCTGGAATGTAAAGGCGGCATGATCACCGGCGATGAGATCAGTATCATTTACGAAGGTCAGCTTTCCGGTACTGACACAGGCAGTGTACATGTTCTGAAGGTTGTAGATGAATTTCATAAAAAAAATAAGCTGAAAAAGCGCACTGCGCATGGGCAGGTCATTTCCCTGACTTCCAATACCATCACAATAAAATCAAAGAAAGGAAAAACAGCCACCTATCCAATCACAGGAACAAAACAATATTATCAGAACGGAATCAAAGCCGGTGACTGGGTTTACCTTACATTCAAGGGAAAATTCCCGGATATTTCCAATGATTCTTCCGCATCCTTAAATGCCAGTCACCTGAAAGTGCTGAGTATTTCTGATCTGAAAGATCTGGAAATACCGGATCCCACCCCAACTCCGGATCCAAAACTCACACAGACACCGGAGCAGATAGAAAATAAAGAAAAACAGCTGCTGGCAACTGTACAGGGAGTAAATCTGAATATCCTCCGGATTCTTCCTGCCGGAAGTGACACCTCCTTTAATCTGGATATGTCAGCAATCCCCGCTTACTTCAAGGGAGGAATTGCCCCGGGATCTCATGTTAATGTTACTTATATCGGAGATCTGGAAACAACATCCCTGGAAGAAGTCCGTATTATTGCTGTGACAGGTGAGGATCCTGATACCATTAATGACAAACATATTTCCTTTACAGTAACCGGCACGATCATTGGAAGTACTGCCAACACCATCACTGTACAGACAGATGACGGTGCCATAGATACCTTCCGTACAGAAAACGCGCAGAACCTCACTGCAGGCGGCATGGAATACGGCGACTATGTGTGTATTACCTTCCATCCATCCAAATCAAAATCTTCTAATATTTATACAGCAATTAAGGTACAGGATGCGTAAATTGTTACTGTTCACTCCATTCTCAGCAACACGCTTCGCGATGCAGGAAATATGAACCTCCTTGTGCAATGCCCAAGGAGTATCGTTTGCTTCGCAAACTTAATTTATGCTAATCGCATAAATTCGCGCGGTATGTCTCGGGTTTTCTGTGACCTTCGTTCACACAAAACACCTCGCGGGATATCACCAATGAACAGTAACCGTAAATTTCTTCTTGATTTCCGCTTCACCTTCCGCAAGCCAGCGGTATGCAGCATCCTGATCACCAAGAATTTCCACAAACGACTGTACTTCGTCCCGGATTCCTTTTCCATGAATAACTCTGTAAGCCCCCGCATCACTTCCGGGGGCTGCTTTTATTCCCATCCGGAATGCTTTTCTGATATTCTCTTCTGCAGATTCTATGATTGGTTTCAGAGTCTCATCATCATAACGTCCGTCTCCCAGAAGATTTCTCACTGTAACCAGAGTCGGAACCCAGACTGTATCGCTCTCTGCCAGCATGGCAAGGCTTTCTTCATTCATATAGTTTCCATGTTCCAGACTGTCCACTCCGGCAGCCACTGCTGCCTGCACTCCGTAATCTCCGTTGGTATGGGACATGACAGCCATACCTTCCTCATGTGCAATATGTACCATTTCCTTTACCTCTGACCCATCCAGAGGTGTTCCGGTAATGGCTCCATGTTCATTAAAATCCAGAATCCCGGTAGTCATAATCTTAATGAAATCTGCCCCTGCCTGTTTCGCCTCCAGAACACGCTTATGAAATTCCACCATTGTGGCAAAACCATTTCCCACAATAGAACCATAATGCCCTTCTTTGTGAATGGCAAATATCGGAGTTCTGTAATCTATTCCATACTCTGGTGCAAGCTCTTTCGCTCTCGCAGAAACACCCAGCGCATCACCGCCATCACGTACAAAAACAATTCCCCGTTCCTGGTATGCCTTCAGATGTTCTCTTATGATCTTATCGTCCGGTCCATTTTTATGCACCTCAACTGCATGGCGGTAATTCACACCATCCATAATAATATGCGCATGACATTCTCCAAACATTTCCCGTTTCTCTTCCTCTTCCCTGCTGCTTTCTTAATTCAAAACATAGAGTCAGACGGATAAACTCATCCGCTTCGCTATGCAACTCTATGCTCAATAACCGCTCCGCAGTTTTACTTAATCTTTTATCTACAATTTTTTATTTTTCAAAAAAATTTCGGATTTCGTCTTCTGTTGCCTGCGCAGACCCCTGGACAAAGAATGGCTTTCCGCCGCCTCTTCCGTTTAATGCAGCATTCATTTCCTTTGTATACTGCCGTAAATCCCCATCAATCTCGCCCATGGCATACTTATAGCTTCCATCCTCATTTCTGGAAAATACTGCGCAGCAGCCCTCACAGGTATTCATCACTGCATCCGCAAGTTTACGTACAGAATCTGCTTCCAGACCTTCTTTGAAGATCAGGACACTTCCTGCACCTTCCCATTTCTTAGCCTCTGCCCTAAACATCTCTTCTTCCATGCGGGCAACCTGACCTTTCATACGGAAATTCTCATCCTGCAGACGCTGTACTGCATCTGCTGTTCTGTCCATCTTTGCAGAAAGCTTCATGGAAATCTGATGATTCTGCTCATTCACCATATTCAGATAATCCAGAACACGTTTACCGCAGATCATCTCCATACGGATGCCATCATGGAATTTCACTACAGAAAGAAGCTTCACCATTCCAATCTCACCTGTATGTGTCACATGAGTTCCACAACATGCACACACATCAACACCAGGGAAAGTCACGATACGAACCTGTCCTGTCAGTTCCTTCTTACTTCTGTAATCAATAGTCTTCAGTTCCTCAGCATCAGGATAAGTAATCTTAACTTCCTTATCCTCCCACACTCTCTCATTTACTTCCCGCTCAATTTCTGCAAGCTGCGCATCATCCAGCATACCATTCAAATCTACAGTAATCACATCGCTTCCCATATGGAAACCCACATTGTCATAACCATACTTCTCATGGATAATACCGCTGACCATATGCTCACCGGAATGCTGCTGCATCAGGTCAAAACGGCGCACCCAGTCAATCTTTCCTTCAACCTTCGCCCCCACTTCCAGAGCCTTATCAGTATAATGAAGTAATTCTCCATCTTTCTCATGAACCTCTGTCACCTTTACATCACCCAGCGTTCCCACATCACTTGGCTGACCGCCGCCCTCCGGATAAAAAGCACTCTCATCCAGAATGACAGCATAACCTTTCTTTTGCTCTCTGCACTCTACTACGGTTGCGGTGAATTCTTTTTTATATACATCTTCATAGTATAAACGTCTTGTTTCTGTCATGATCTGTCTCTCCTTTTTCATCTGTCATATTGCCCCGCATTATCTTCCACATAAATATAAATACCATATTTTATTTCATTGCAATCAAGTATAGACCAAATCAAAAGGCTTCGCAAGACCGTCACTCAGAGATATTTTCTATAAAAAAATCCGTTAATCAAAACAGCCAATAACCAGCGCAGAAAAATAGTTTGTTTTGTGTGCATTTGCAGGATACTTAGATATTCTTAGCTGGCAAAAATCTGCGTTATGAGAAAAATGACACACTGTCTGAGCCGCCATGCGGCGAGTTTGTGTCATTTTTCTCATGCCTTTAGCAGATTTTTGGCAGCTTAGAATATCTTAGTGTCCGAAACCGCACACAAAACAAACTATTTTTCTGCGCGTCCCTTTTTTCTCAAAATTTCCAATATCTGAATCCATTCCCCCACCTCCTGCGTTATAATTAAATGAACAGGGAAAAGGAGACAGTAATGACCACAGAAAAGCAATATCTGGAATATCTGATTAAGCAATACCAGAACTTAATATATTCGATCTGCCTGAAATCTGTCGGTAATCCATTTGATGCCGAAGATCTCACTCAGGAAGTCTTTCTGTCTGCCTATAAGAACCTTTCCCGCTTTGATGGTAATTATGAGAAAGCCTGGTTAAGTAAGATCGCTGTCCGAAAGTGTCTGGATTATCTGAAAGCAGCCGGGCGGCGAAGTATTCCAACAGAAGATACCTACTTTTCCCAGATTCCGGACAGACAATCCTCTCCCGAGGATGAATATATGAAAACTGCATCCAACACTCACGTAGAAGCATTGTGTATGCAGTTGAAAAGTCCTTACAAAGAAGTCGCTTACGCACATTTCTGCAAAGAATTATCAGTACCTGAGATTGCACAGCAGACAGGGAAAAATCCGAAAACAATTCAGACACAGCTCTATCGCGCAAGGGCAATGCTGAAAAAAATGCTTGAAAGGGGTGATTAGATGCATATTAATAAGAAGGATTTAATAGAATTTGACAACGGAAATATGAACACACAGGAAATCATTGAGTTTCTGTCACATCTTGATCACTGCGATTTCTGTCTGGATCAGATGATGGAACAGGAAGACAGCAGTACGGATACTGCTCCCGCCTATCTGATGGAACAGATTCTGGACAAAGCAGACTCCGGTGAAGTGCAGCTTGCCCGGGCAGCAAATCAAGCATCCCGCAAAATCCGGCTGCTCCATTACAGCCTTCAGACTGCTGCAGGTGTGATGGTTGCCCTGCTGCTTTTATTCAGTATCCCAAACCTGGATTTCACTTCCTTACATCAGGATACTTCCTCTCAGACAGACAGAATATTGCCCGAGCATGAAAACGGCAGACTCTACCAGTTCACCAGAGAACTCGGACAGAATATTGGTGATGGCACCGGTTCTTTTATAAAATATATCAGTGATTTTTCCGGCAAATTAATGAATGGAGGCAAATAAAAGTATGCAAAAACAAAAACGTGGATTCTGGCTTTTTATCTTCTCCCTGATTCCAGGCGCAGGAGAAATGTACATGGGGTTCAAAAAACAGGGCATCAGTATTATGTTCTTATTCTGGGGTGTCTTTGCCATCGGAGCATGTACCGGAATGGACTGGCTTGTGTTCCTGATTCCGATCATATGGTTCTACAGTTTCTTTAATGTGCACAATCTGAAGTCTCTTTCTGAGGAAGAATTTTATTCCATAGAAGATTCCTATGTCCTTCATATGGATGAACTGGCAGGAGATATCAGTTCTCTGCTCAAACATCACGGAAAGATAACTGCGATTCTGCTGATTTTCCTTGGTGCTTCTATTCTGTGGAACACTCTGGTAGATTTCCTCTATATGATCTTACCCGGATATCTGGCTGATATGATCGGCAGATTCACATATCATCTGCCGCAGCTTGTGATTGCAGCTGCTATCATTTTTGCAGGGATTTATATTCTCACCCGCAAGAAGGATGCACTGGATGAAGAACAGCCTGACAGCTTTACTGAGGAAGAACATTACTGGACACCTTATCGTCCGTATCAGCAGAATGTTCCGAATATGGAAACTGACGCGGTTAAAAATACCACAGACACAGTAAATCCTGATTGCTGTACAGATATCGATGTCACGGATACCGCAAACAACAAAAGCCCGGTATCTCTGAAAAAAGATTCTGCCGCCGAAGTGTCCCAGAAGGATGCTTCATCACAAACAACAAATTCTGAATCATGACACAAAATGGGATTGTCACATCAAGGAATCCACCTTCATGTAACAATCCCATTCTCATTATCCTCACATGGATACAGAAACTTCTCCAAAGGACAATATTGTCTCCTGTCCATCCTCTTCCCGTACTTTCAGCCGTCCGTCCCTGCATATCTCCAATGCAAATGCCTGTCTGGAAGAGTTTCCGTCTGTAATTGTGATCTGATGTCCCGGGATCATGTTATGTGTCACATAATCCGGAGATAATTTCAGATCTGCTGTTTCTTTTCTCAACTCGTTCACGATCATTGCAGTCAGTTTATTACGGTCAGTCTGTTCCGCATCTTCTTTTGTCTCATAAAGGGCTCCTGCTATACTTCTTAATTTCTGCGGCAGGTTCTCCTGGTCCAGATAGAGGTTCAATCCCATGCCAACTACCACAAACTCAATATTTCCACTCTCAAAATCTGTGACAGCCTCTGTGAGTATTCCACAGACTTTCTTTCCTTTATAAAACAGATCATTAACCCATTTAATATCAAGCTGGATTCCACAGAGCTGAGCAACTGCTCTGTAGACTGCCACTGCTGCCGCAGTTGTGATCAGCAGACTGTCATGTATAGTTCCCTGTGGCTTCAGGATCACACTCATGTAAAGACCTGTATCTGCAGGAGAATAGAATTCCCGGCCTCTGCGCCCCCTGCCTGCAGTCTGGCTCCTGGCAATGACAAATGCCCCATGTCCGGCCTCTCCCATCATAGCTTCTTTCTTGGCAGTCTGGTTCGTAGATTCCAGTTCATCATAAATATCTACCTTAACCTTCGGATCATCCAGAAACAGGCGGATTCCCTCCTGCGACAGACGGTTCGTATCCTTCGCAAGCATATATCCTTTATTCGGTCCTGCTTCTATATGATACCCTTCTTCCCGGAGCGACTTTACTGCCTTCCACACTGCTGCCCTGGTGCATCCCAGCTCACCGGCAATGCTCTCACCGGAAAGCACTTCTCCTTTATTCTTCTCCAGCATTTCCAAAAGACTTGATTTTACAGTCATAATGTTCTCTTCGCACCTTCTCCTGTTATTTTTCTCTCATTATTTACTGTTAATCATATCATCTGCCGCTGTTTTTGTCTAATATCTGTTTTTTGCATGTCCCCATACCTTATAGCCGTTCCATAAAACAATGCAATCAGGACAGCTCAGCAGAGTACGAAGAACAAGGAATATATCTGCAGGCATACTGACATACAGCAAAGATATCTGACGCAGGACTTCACTCTATGATGGACTGGATTGTTTGCAGTAATTTATGAAATTTCTATAATCAGTTATCTGTCAGAACCGCCACAACTCCGGAATATAACACGATAAATCCCATAATTACCGCAACTATATCAGCGGAATGAAAATCAATATTGAAGATCATGCCGCCCGCGATCATCACCTCAACAGTAACGATCAGACCCAGAATAACTGCCATCATTCTGGAAAACTTATGATTCTCTTTTCTTCTTCTCATTTTCTGTGCGGTACCTGCTGCATTTGCCATAATAAGCTCTCCCATTTCTTTCGAACACATTTTCAGAACATATATTCGTTTCTGTATTTTATAATACCACACACTTATGAAAAATGGAAGAGGTTTGTCGAACATTTGTTTTTAATAAAAAAGAACTGTTATGTCAGCGCCTCTGCTCAGTTAAATGAATTTTTAAATTCTACCTTGCAAGAGTAAATTCTATACCTGTAGAAATTACTTCTGCATGGATTTTTCCTTCTTCTTTTTATAAAATACTACTGCAGATGAT
>NZ_JAJCGT010000068.1:0-8687 GCF_020553185.1 Blautia sp. MSK18_10
GTGTGACAAGGCAGATGGTAGAAGAACGTCTGAAAGAAGTATTTATGGACAGCCTTGTTGGCGTAGCTGACTGTAAGCTTGTATGGGAATAGAAATTCCGAAGGAAAAGATCAGATGAAAGATTTATTTGTTAATACACAATTACCGGTTGTCACCTCTGACAGGATTTTATATACACCGTCAAATTTTGCCAGGACTTCTTTACTGTATCTGCAGGAGATTGGCTCTCTGCAGGTACATAAGCCTCACAGCACAGGGCGCAGTAACCTGTCCTCTTATTTGTTTTTTACAGTGACAGATGGCGAGGGTGAGCTCATCTGTGAAGGCAGAACTTATTCTCTTCGTACAGGAGACTGTGTGTTTATTGACTGCAGGAAACAGTATGCACACAGTAGTTCGGAGAAGTTGTGGAGTTTATCCTGGATACATTTCTATGGGCCGAATATGACAGCAATTTATGACAAGTATTTAGAGCGGGGTGGAAGAGCAGTCTTCCACCCCGTTTCTGTTTCCGGGTTTCTGGAAATCTGTCACAGGATTTATGAGCTGGCAGATTCCGATGATTACATTCGGGATATGAAGATCAACAGTGAGCTGAATTATCTGCTGACGCTTCTGATGAATGAGTCCTGGCACCCGGGAGAAAAACACAGGGATGCAGATCTGAAAAAACAGAATGTACTTCCTGTAAAGCAGTACCTGGATGAGCATTATCAGGAGAAAATAAGCCTGGATTTTCTGGCAGAGCATTTTTTTATCAGTAAATACTATCTGACCCGCGTGTTCAGGGAGCAGTTTGGTGTCAGTATCAGCAGCTACCTGATGAACAGGAGAGTCACGAAGGCAAAATATATGCTCCGCTTTTCCGACGAAAAGATAAAGATCATCGGCTATAAATGCGGTCTGGGGGAGCCTCATTATTTCAGCCGGGTTTTCAGACATATGGAAGGCATGAGTCCTTTAGAGTACAGAGAGAAGTGGGAGAAGTGAGAAAAAAGAGCAAGATAATGTAAGAAAACAGGGAGAAAGGGCAATATCGTGAATTCAGGCTTTCCGGATTTTTTACTAAAATAAATGCAGTAACTGTGGAGGTATTGAACAGTTGCTATTGATCAACAGAAAGTAAATCAAAAGGAAAGTTGAGGTTAATATATGTCTAAGGTTGCATTGATTACCGGTATTACCGGTCAGGATGGTTCCTATCTGGCTGAATTTTTACTGGAGAAAGGTTACGAGGTTCACGGTATTGTACGTCGTGCTTCCATTTCAAATACTGCCCGTATCGATCATCTGATCGAAAAAAATGTGATTAAACTTCATGACGGAGATCTGTCTGATTCTTCAGGGCTGATCCGTCTGGTGGGAGAGATCAGACCGGATGAAATTTATAATCTGGCTGCCCAGAGCCATGTGCAGGTATCATTTGATGCGCCGGAATATTCCGGTGATGTGGATGCACTGGGTGTCCTGCGTGTGCTGGAAGCTGTCCGTGTCTGTGGTCTGACAAAGACCTGTAAGGTATATCAGGCATCTACTTCTGAACTGTATGGCAAGGTAGAAGAGGTTCCACAGAAAGAAACCACACCGTTTCATCCATATTCCCCTTACGCTGTGGCAAAGCAGTATGGCTTCTGGATGGTGAAGGAATACCGTGATGCTTATGGAATGTTCGCTGTTAACGGCATTCTGTTCAATCATGAGTCTGAGCGTCGTGGTGAAAATTTTGTTACCCGTAAGATCACACTGGCTGCAGGACGCATTGCAGAAGGTCTGCAGGATCATCTGGAACTGGGCAATATGGATTCCCTGCGTGACTGGGGCTATGCCAAAGATTATGTTGAGTGCATGTGGCTGATCATGCAGCAGGAGAAGCCAGAGGATTTTGTCATTGCGACAGGTGTACAGCACACGGTCCGCGACTTCACTGAGAAGGCGTTTGCAGCTAACGGTATGACCATCCGCTGGGAAGGTACCGGCATTGATGAGAAGGGTTACGATGCAGCTACCGGCAAGATGTTGGTATGCGTAAATCCCCAGTGGTTCCGGCCGACTGATGTGGACAATCTGTGGGGCGATCCGACTAAGGCGAAGACGGTTTTGGGATGGAATCCGCAGAAGACGAGCTATGAAGAACTGGTGGAGATTATGGCAAAGAATGACCGTGAGCTTGCAAAGCGCGAGAAGGCCATGAAGGCTGTTATGTAAGAAAGAAGGCATACGATTATGATGGAAAAAAATGCAAAAATTTATGTTGCAGGTCATCGCGGAATGGTAGGCTCTGCCATTGTCCGTGAGCTGCAGCGTCAGGGATATACGAATATTGTGACACGTACCCATAAGGAGCTGGATCTGACCCGTCAGGATGCAGTGGAGAAGTTTTTCGCTGCAGAAAAGCCGGAGTATGTGTTTCTCGCAGCTGCCAAAGTAGGCGGCATTGTGGCAAACCAGAATGCACTGGCTGATTTCATGTATGATAATATGATTTTGGAAATGAATGTGATTCACTCTGCATGGAAGAACGGCTGCAGGAAGCTGGAATTCTTAGGTTCTTCCTGTATTTATCCGCGTATGGCACCCCAGCCGATGAAGGAAAGCTGCCTGCTGACTTCTGAACTGGAGAAAACCAATGAGGCATATGCACTGGCAAAGATTTCCGGGTTAAAGTACTGTGAGTTTCTGAACCGCCAGTATGGCACAGACTATATTTCCGTAATGCCGACAAATCTGTACGGTCCAAATGACAACTATCATCCTACACACAGTCATGTGCTTCCGGCGCTGATCCGCCGTTTCCATGAGGCGAAGGAGAGCGATGCTGCAAGTGTAACCTGCTGGGGGGATGGTTCTCCGCTGCGTGAGTTTCTGTATGTGGATGACCTGGCAAATCTGTGTGTGTTCCTGATGAACAACTACTCAGGTAACGAGACTGTCAATGCTGGTACCGGCAAGGAACTGACTATTAAGGAGCTGACTGAGCTGGTTGCGAAGGTTGTAGGCTATAACGGTGAGATCAAATGGGATCCTGATAAGCCAAATGGTACACCGCGTAAGCTTCTGGATGTTTCCAAGGCAACGAACCTTGGCTGGACGTATAAAACCGAGCTTGAGGATGGCATACGCCTTGCGTATGAGGACTTTCTGAATAATCCCATGCGCGCTGAACGCTGATCTTATTTTTACGAGGAGAAGATTATGAATATCATTTTGTTGTCCGGCGGTTCCGGCAAGCGTCTGTGGCCCCTTTCCAATGACATCCGTTCCAAACAGTTTATCAAGATTTTCAAAAAGGAGGACGGCACCTATGAGTCCATGGTGCAGCGTGTCTACCGACAGATCAGGAAGGTGGACACAGATGCGACCGTGACTATTGCCACCAGTAAAACACAGGTTTCTGCGATCCACAACCAGCTGGGTGAGGACGTGGGCATCAGCGTAGAACCGTGCCGCCGTGATACATTCCCGGCCATTGCACTGGCAACAGCTTATCTGGTGGATGTGATGCATGTTGCCCCGTCTGAATCTGTGATAGTCTGCCCGGTTGACCCTTATGTGGAGGATGATTACTTTGAAGCATTGAAGGAACTGTCAGAGCAAGCAGACAAGTGCGAGGCAAATCTGGTACTGATGGGTATTGAGCCGACCTATCCCAGTGAAAAGTACGGCTACATCATCCCTGAGAGTGCAGACCATGTGGCTGAGGTAAGAACCTTCAGGGAGAAACCGACAGCGGATGTGGCAGAACAGTATATTGCACAGGGAGCACTCTGGAATGGCGGTGTGTTTGCTTATAAACTGGGCTATGTGATGGATAAAGCCCATGAGATGATGGATTTTACAGACTATCAGGATTTGTTCGACAAGTACGATACCATGAAGAAGATTTCTTTCGACTATGCTGTGGCAGAGCATGAGTCAAAAATTCAGGTTGTCCGTTTTGCCGGTATGTGGAAAGACCTTGGCACATGGAATACGCTGACTGAGGCAATGGACGAAAGCATTATTGGTAAGGGGGAGTTGAACGACAAGTGCTCCGGAGTCCATATCATCAATGAAATGGATGTGCCGGTACTGGCAATGGGTTTGCATGATCTGGTGATCTCCGCATCACCGGAAGGCATTCTGGTCTCGGATAAAGAGCAGAGTTCTTACATTAAGCCGTTTGTAGATAAGTTTGAACAGCAGATTATGTTTGCTGAGAAGTCCTGGGGCAGTTTTAAGGTGGTCGATGTGGAAACCACATCCCTGACGATTAAGGTAACCTTAAATCCCGGCCACAGTATGAATTACCACAGCCACAAGAACCGGGATGAGGTGTGGGTAGTCATATCCGGTGAAGGAAAAACCATCGTGGATGGTATGGAGCAGATGGTAAAGCCAGGTGACGTTATAACTATGTCCGCAGGCTGCCGTCATACTGTGATAGCTGATACGGAACTGAAGCTGATTGAGGTACAGCTGGGTGCGGATATCAACGTCCACGATAAGCAGAAGTTTGAGCTGGAGCAGTAAACAAGATAGAAAATACGACTGGTAAGAAAGACAGAAATGGTGATCAATGGACGTATGCATGGAAAAAAGAAATGAACCCCTTTTGCTCCGTCCGGCAGGTAAGGATTACCTGTGGGGTGGAAAAAGGCTGAACGATGAATATGGGAAGAATATTGAGTTGTCTCCGTTGGCAGAAACATGGGAATGTTCCACGCATCCGGATGGGGTAAGTACTGTGTGTTGTGGAACGTTTGACAAAATGGAGCTGACTGCGGTCATAAAAGCCCACCCGGAGTATCTGGGAGAACGGCATAAGGGCGAAACAACGCTGCCAATCCTGGTGAAGCTGATCGATGCAAGAAAGGATCTGTCTGTGCAGGTGCATCCGGATGATGACTATGCAAAGATGAAGGAACATGGTCAGCTTGGAAAAACGGAGATGTGGTATGTGCTGGATGCAGCCAGGGATGCAAAACTGATCTACGGTTTGCGGCAGGACTGCACAAAGAAAGAAATGCAAAAGGCACTGGCAGAAGGTACGGTGATGAAGTATCTGCAGAAGGTACCTATTCACAAGGATGACCTGTTTTTTATCCCTGCAGGCACGATCCATGCCATTGGGGCAGGTGCACTCGTGGCAGAAATCCAGGAAAGCTCAAACCTGACCTATCGGCTGTATGATTACGACCGCATAGGAAAGGACGGGAAGAAAAGGGAACTGCATATCGACAAGGCGTTGGATGTGGCAGATCTTTACGGCAGTACAGAGCCGAGACAGCCGCTGCGGGTTCTGAAGTACCGTCCGGGGATGGCATCGGAGCTATTGATACGCTGCAAATATTTTGAAGTATACCGGATGCTTATCAATACAGAACGCCGACAGACGGTGCATTACCGTGCGGACAGGATGGCATTTCGGGTATTACTGTGCATGGATGGCTGTGGCACGATATCCTATGATGAGGGAACTGTTAATTTTTATAAGGGAGACTGTGTGTTTGTGCCGGCGGATTCAGAAGTCCTTACGATTCACGGACAGGCGCAGTTCCTTGATATCAGAGGATAAAATACAGAACTCCAGGGTATGGGGAAAGACAGGTAGGTAAGATGAAGATTAAGAAGGAATATGAAAGATGGCTGGCAAATGCAGTGGCAGATACGGATGTTGCTGCGGAACTGAAGGCAATGGACTATGTGGAAGTCGAAGATGCGTTTTATCGTGATCTGGCATTTGGAACAGGCGGTCTGCGCGGTGTGATCGGTGCAGGAACAAACCGTATGAACATTTACACAGTTGCAAAGGCTTCTCAGGGATTAGCAGACTATTTGAAGAAACACTTTAAAGAACCTTCTGTTGCAATCGGCTACGACAGCCGTATCAAGAGCGATGTGTTTGCAAAAGTCGCAGCAGGGGTGTTTACAGCAAATGGTGTCAGTGTCAATATCTGGCCTGTCCTGATGCCGGTGCCGACCGTATCTTTTGCGACTCGCTATCTGCATACTTCTGCAGGTGTCATGGTGACAGCTTCCCACAATCCCGGCAAATACAATGGTTACAAGGTCTATGGTGCTGACGGCTGTCAGATCACGACCGAAGCAGCGGCGGAGATTCTTGCCGAGATTGAAAAACTTGACATCTTTGCGGATGTCAAGACCAGTGATTTTGAAGCTGGCGTGGCAAACGGCAGCATCCGGTATATTCCGGACGAGGTTTACACTGCATTTGTAGAGCAGGTCAAGAGTCAGTCAGTCTTGTTTGGCGAGAACGTCAACAAGAATGTAGCCATCGTGTACAGCCCGCTGAATGGTACGGGGTTGAAGCCAGTGACCCGCACCCTCCAGGAGATGGGTTACACTAACATTACTGTGGTCAAGGAGCAGGAGCAGCCAGACGGACACTTTCCGACCTGTCCTTACCCGAATCCTGAGATCAAGGAAGCAATGGCACTGGGCATGGAGTATGCCAGGAAGTGCAACGCTGACTTGTTGTTGGCAACTGACCCGGATTGTGACCGTGTGGGTATTGCTGTCAAGAATAAGGCTGGGGAGTATGAGCTGCTGACCGGCAACCAGACAGGTATGCTGTTGCTGGATTACATTTGCAGTCAGCGCATCAAGCACGGTAAGATGCCTGCCGACCCGGTCATGATCAAGACCATCGTGACGATGGATATGGGCGAGCAGATTGCCGCCCATTACGGACTGCGTACCGTCAACGTGTTGACTGGTTTTAAGTTCATCGGCGAGCAGATTGGCAAGCTGGAACAGCTGGGGAAAGCAGACAGTTATGTGTTCGGCTTCGAAGAAAGCTATGGTTATCTGACCGGCTCTTACGTCCGCGACAAGGACGGCGTGGATGGTGCGTATATGATCTGTGAGATGTTCAGCTACTATGCCACCCGGGGCATCAGCCTGTTGGACAAGCTGGATGAACTGTATAAGACATATGGTTACTGCCTGAACACCCTGCACAGCTATGAGTTCGATGGCAGCGCAGGTTTTGCCAGAATGCAGAGCATCATGCAGGCATTCCGCGGTGGCATCAAGGAGTTTGGTGGCAAGAAGGTTGCCAGGCTGTTGGATTATGTACAGGGACTGGATGGATTGCCCAAGTCTGATGTGTTGAAATTTCTGCTGGAAGACAACTGCTCTCTGGTGGTACGTCCTTCCGGTACCGAACCCAAGCTGAAAATTTATATTTCTGTCAGTGCTGAGAATAAAGAAATGGCAGAGGAAGTAGAAGATGAGATTGCTAAAACTGCAGAAAAGTGGATTTGTTGATTTTGAAAGGCTCCGTAAGGAGCCTTTCGGTGATAATTGGAGAATCACGTTCCATCTTGTACATTGGGGTCATATCGTCATTGGGGTGAGACCGTGCGTCCAGCTAAGGGTATATAGTCCGGTGGGTGGAAGCCCCATCAAATAAGCTGCTAACCACAGCATTTGAAGCGAGTCTTGAGTCTGTCGCGGAAACGTTGCAGGCTAAGCGTAGACAGCAAGATAACAGGGATAGCTATTGAGCACCGAAATCCCAAAGTCACCAGAGGGTCGACATCGTGGTCTGGATGGAAGACAACATATGTATTTATCGTTATGGTGAGATTTTACATACCTCTGCGGTGTTGGTTGGAACTATTCATGTTATACAGGGAATATATATCAACTGGAGAGAACCTGCATTTTCTTCTGTAGTGTGTAAACAGAAAGTATGCCTGACAACCAAAAGAAGGATGGTAAAAGAAATGCAGGTAGTCGGAGGTCCGAATATTACCGATGAAGGTATGAACAAAATAAATACCAGAGGGAAGTCGAGAGAGAACTGTTCCTCACAGTTCTGGCCTGCGAAACTATATCAAAGAGGAAACATTAGCTATACACAGAGATAGAGGTACTAATGGAAACGAAATTGGCGAGAATATCACAATTATCAAAGGAAAATCCTGATATGGTATTTACGTCTTTAGGACATCTGATTAATAAAGAAATGCTTAAGAGCTGCCATGCCCAGATGGATGGAACGAAAGCTGTAGGAATTGATGGGATTACCAAAGAGGAATACGGGAGAAGACTGGAAGAAAACATAAGCGCTCTTATAGAACGTCTAAAGAAGAAGTCCTATAAGCCGAAACCGGCAAGGCTGGTGGAAATACCGAAGGATAATGGAAAGATGCGACCGCTCAGTATTTATTGTTATGAAGATAAGCTGGTGCAGGAAGCACTGCGCAGAATACTGGAAGCGGTGTTTGAACCCATATTCTATGATGAAATGATGGGATTCCGACCCAACAGGGGATGTCATAAAGCAATCCGAAAATTAAACCTGATGTTGGAGAGAAAACCAACAAGTTATGTATTGGATGCAGACATTAAAGGGTTCTTCCAGCATCTTGACCATGAATGGATCATACGTTTTATAGGATCAAGGATCAAAGACCCCAATATTATCCGTCTTGTCAGACGGATGCTGAAGGCAGGAATTATGAACAACTATGAATTTGAAGAAACCGAAGAAGGAAGTGGACAGGGTTCTGTCTGTTCTCCTGTAATCTCCTGTATCTATATGCATTACGTACTGGTATGGTGGTTTAAAGAGGTGATAACACCAAAGCTGAAAGGATATGCAGGTCTGGTCGTATATGCCGACGATTGTGCGCCACGAAGGCGGAAACTTGTGACATGATGTCAAACAAGTATAGCCA
>NZ_JAJCGT010000069.1:0-8153 GCF_020553185.1 Blautia sp. MSK18_10
CTGCAAAATATAAAAAATATAAAGTTCAGGACTGGAAATAATATCGGTATCAAAAGTTTTTTTTGATTATTTACGAGGATTGCTATAGTTGATTCCGGGGTAATGAATTAGTATTCCGAACAGTAGTATTTGCGAAAACACTATAAAAATAGAAGTTGTATTAGCGGCAGTTAAGCTTTATACTTAAGCTATCATCAGAATACAAAAGTGCAGAAGTAAGACACTGGCGTATATTATGCCGGACTCTTTTCTGCAAAATTAAAGGAGTAATCCTATGCAGACATCTAAAGATTTTTTACATATTTTTCTTGATATGGGTGACGCATTGTTAAACAGCGGTGCAGAGATTTTTCGGGTGGAGGATACGCTGAACCGAATGGGTTATGCCTGTGGTGCTGCGCAGATGAATGTTTTTGTGATCACATCCAGTATCGTTATTACCATGGAATTTCCGGGAGAAGGAGCGCGGACACAGACCCGACGGATCAGGGAGTGCGGAGGAAATGATTTTACCAAACTGGAGCAGTTGAATGATCTGAGCCGTCGTTTTTGTAATCATCCTGTTCCGGCAGCAGAGCTTCGGAAGGAATTTGATAAAATTAATATAAATAAAACAAAACCGCTATGGAAACTTCTTGGAAGCCTTCTGGCTGCATGCAGTTTTGCTTTTTTTTATGGTGGAAGTATTCCGGATGCTGTTGCAGCAGGATTTGGGGCTGTTCTGATCTGGGGATTACAGCAATATCTTCGTCCGGTATGCATGAATGAAGTGACTTTTCAGTTTGTGGCGTCTTTTTTTACAGGCTGTGCAATCTGTGGATTAACCTTGCTGTGCCCATTCCTTCGCATGGATAAGATTATGATCGGTGACATTATGCTTTTGATTCCGGGGTTGATGTCGACAAATGCAATCAGGGATGTACTTATTGGTGATACACTCTCTGGAATCATCCGTCTGATTGCTGCTTTACTACTTGCTGCGGCACTGGCACTTGGATTTATGGGGGCAATTATTTTATTTGGGAGGTTTGGACTTTGACTGCAGCAATCATGATACAATTAATTACCGGAGCCATTGGCTCTGTAGGATTTGGAATTCTTTTTCATATAAAAAAGAAATATTTGCCTCTGGCAGCAGTTGGCGGCTTCCTTAGCTGGCTGGTGTTCCTTCTGGGAAAAGAATTCTGGGGAAATGTTTTTCTTCCGACTCTGATGGCTGGCTTTGTTACAGATGTGTATGCAGAAATTCTTGCAAGAATCTGTAAAGAAACATCTACATCTTTTTTTGTTACTTCCGTAATCCCTCTGATTCCCGGAAGTACTCTTTATTATTGTATGAACAGCATTGTGGAAGGAAATACTGTTCGAGCATTGGAATATGGACGGGATACGTTTCTTTTTGCTTTTGGAATTGCAGCAGGAATGAGTATTGCGTGGTCGATCTGTTATTTTCTGAGAACTGTAAGGAAAAAGCAGAACTGACCTGGCAAGAAAGAAATTCCCGATGAAATGACACACACCCGTTTTCGACAGTTGATGAAAAATAAAATGGCAGAATCCCTTGACTTTATTGGGGGGTCTGCCGTTTTTGTATGGTTAAAAGGAAAAAGTACATTAATGATATTCGAAAGACATGCAAATCTGAAGTACAAATATGGAAACAGACATTTCTGGTGTCGTGGATATTATGTAGATACGGTATGGAAAAATGCAAAAAATACAGGAATAATGAGTCTTTAGACTCCAGTGCCGGTAATAGACCCTTATAGGGTCAAAGCAA
This sequence comes from Blautia sp. MSK18_10, assembly GCF_020553185.1. Classification (NCBI taxonomy): domain Bacteria; kingdom Bacillati; phylum Bacillota; class Clostridia; order Lachnospirales; family Lachnospiraceae; genus Blautia; species Blautia sp. MSK18_10. Next base: position 1,781 of record NZ_JAJCGT010000069.1, read on the forward strand.
ACCACCGACTTAGCCGGTGGTCGTGATTACCGAATCAAGCAAGTAGCGAAGCGGATGATTTTATCCGCTTGACCATATTATATATGCTGTGACGCAAATAGCAAGGCGAACGTTACTGTTCACTCCGTTCACAGTAACTTAGCCAAAATTCATTCCAGATTGCCTGCGGCAATGGAATTTTGGCTTGTATGTCTCGGGATAGTGGTGTGTGAACAGCAACAGGCGAACTATAAACTGAGAAAATAAAAAAGTTGACAATTAACATTCTATGTTTTAAAATTGTAAACTATAAAATGCATGGAGGTTTACAAATGACTAAAACAAAAAGCATGATCTATTGCGGACTTTTTACGGCATTGATTGCAGCAGGTGCGTTTATTAAAATCCCTATACCTGTGGTTCCTTTTACACTGCAGTACCTGTTCACTATGCTTGCCGGATTGTTTCTGGGATCCAGAAGGGGTATGATTTCTGTGGTTGCCTATATGCTGTTGGGGCTGGCAGGACTTCCGATCTTTTCGGAAGGCGGTGGAATCTGGTATATTTTCAAGCCAAGCTTCGGTTATATTATAGGATTCTGCCTGGGAACATACGTGACCGGACTTATTGCAGAGCGTCTTAAGCAGAAGACAGTTTTTCGTTATTTACTTGCGAATCTGGCAGGTCTGATGATTGTCTATACCTGTGGAATGGTTTATTACTATGTGATCTGTAATTATGTGATCGATACACCGATTGGAATCTGGCCGCTGATTCTTTATTGTTTTCTTCTTGCAGTACCTGGTGACATTGCATTAAGTGTTCTGGGAGCTGTTATTGCAAAGCGTGTCAGACCGGTAGTACTTCAATATCTTTTTGATTCAAAATCAAATGTCAGACTGGAAACGGAGGAGCTTGCAAAATGAATCCACTTATTTTAGCACAGAAAATTATTGATGGACGCAGAATCACAAGGAAAGATGATCTTTCTTTTTTTCTCACCTGTGATTTAGATGAGTTATGTGAAGGAGCAGACCGTATCCGCGAAGCATATATCGGTGATAAGGTAGATCTCTGTTCCATTATCAATGGCCGCAGCGGCAGGTGTCCGGAGGACTGCAAATATTGTGCTCAGTCAGTACACCACCATACTTTCTGTGAGATCTATGATTTTCTTCCCGAGGAAAAGATTCTGGAAGCATGTAAAATGAATGAAGAGGAGGGTGTTGATCGTTTTTCCATTGTCACTGCAGGAAAGGCTCTGACCGGAAAAGAATTTGATCAGGCGATTCATGCCTATGAAACCATGTATAAGGAATGCAATATCGATCTCTGTGCTTCCATGGGATTTCTTTCTTCCGAACAGCTGCATCGTCTTCATGAAGCCGGAGTAACCAGTTACCATCATAATATTGAGACTTCGCGGAGAAATTTTCCTAATATATGTACGACACATACATACGATATGAAGATTGAAACTCTGAAAAAGGTAAAGGCAGAAGGAATGTGTGCATGTTCCGGTGGCATCATAGGAATGGGAGAGACCTGGGAGGATCGTCTGGATATGGCAGTCAGCCTTGCAGAGCTGGGTATTGACTCCATTCCGATCAATGCATTGATGCCCATTCCGGGAACACCTTTGGAACATCTTGATCAGCTTTCAGAGCAGGATATCCTCCGGACAATTGCCTTCTTTCGTTATATTAATCCTGAGGCTAATATTCGTCTTGCTGCCGGACGGGCACTTCTTACCAATGACGGGGAAACCGCTTTTAAATCCGGTGCCTCCGCTACAATAACAGGGAATATGCTGACTACTGTTGCCTGCGCAACCATCCGCAGCGACCGAAAAATGCTCTCTGATATGGGCAGAAATGTAACACCAGAATATTGGAAGGAAGTGGAAGAATCATGAGTAAAGCGGTATTTATTACAGGAACAGGAACAGACATGGGCAAAACCTATCTCTCAGGACTGATCGTAAAAAAACTGGCACAGGCAGGAAAAAATCCGGCTTATTACAAAGCTGCAATGAGTGGAAATGACCGGCGTGCAGACGGAAGTCTAATCCCGGGCGATGCACTTTTTGTTAAAGAGATGTCTGGTATTTCCCAGTCTCTGGATGATATGTGTCCTTATGTATATGAAAATGCCTGGTCTCCTCATCTTGCTTCAAGAGTTGAGGGTAATCCGGTGGATCTTGATGTTGTGCGAAGAGGATTTTTGAAGGCAGCAAATGATTATGAATATATTACCATGGAAGGAAGTGGCGGTATCCTCTGTCCGCTCTGTTTTGATGAACGCAAAATCCAGCTTGAAGATGTGATAAGAGAGTTTGAGCTTTCCAGTATTCTGGTGGCAGATGCAGGGCTTGGTACAATAAACAGTGTTGTATTGACTGCTGAGTATATGAAAGTCCATTCCCTTCCAATCAAAGGTATTATTTTTAACCATTACCATCCCGGAAATATTATGGAAGAGGATAATATTGCTATGTGCCAATATATGACAGGCCTTCCGGTTATTGCAAAAGTACAGGATAATGCGAAGGATCTTGATATAGATGCAGATGTACTGGCAGAATTTTATGATGAGGTGAAGATCAAATGATATGGTATCCCTATGAACAAATGAAAACAATGAAAGCTCCCTATAAGATTCTGGATGCAGAGGGTGTACATCTTTATACAAAAGATCAGAAGCTGATAGACTCTATATCTTCCTGGTGGTGTATGATTCATGGATATAAGCATCCGGAACTGACAGAAGCGATCAAGGAACAGGCAGACCGTTTTTGTCATGTAATGCTTGGGGGACTGACACATGAGCCGGTGGAAAAGCTTTCTGCGAAGCTGCAGGAATTTCTGCCAGGAGATCTGGATTATTGTTTTTTTTCAGATTCAGGAAGTGTTGCAGTGGAGGTCTCACTTAAAATGGCCCTTCAATACAACACCAATCAGGGAAGAAAGCGCCCGTTAGTGCTGGCTCTTGAACATGCATATCACGGGGATACATTTAAGGCAATGGAAGTTGGTGATGACGAGGATTATCATTTCGCTTTTGACAAAAAAGAGGGTGTTGTCCATATTCCCACTGAGATCCCGGCCCTGGAGGAGGCATTTGAACAGTATCATGACCGTCTGAACTGCTTTATTGTGGAGCCTCTTTTACAGGGAGCAGGAGGAATGCGGATGTATGATATTTCATTCCTGAAGAGAGCAAGAGAATTGTGTGACCAGTATGATGTTCTTTTGATTTTTGACGAGGTTGCAACCGGGTTTGGCCGCACAGGTAATCGCTTTGTGGCAGATCTTGTTCTGCCGGATATCCTGGTTCTTGGAAAGGCCCTTACAGGAGGATATATTGGTCATGCTGTCACTGTGGCAAATCACAAGGTATTTGATGCCTTTTACAGTGATGATGACAGACTTGCCCTGATGCATGGTCCTACTTTTATGGGAAACCCGCTGGCATGTGCTGTGGCTTTGAAGGGGATTGAGATTTTTGAGCGTGAAGATTATATGAGTAAAATCCGTCATATTGAACAGGTTTCACGTGGTGAGATGGAAGCATTCACAGATCCACGGATCAAAGAAGTCCGGATCATGGGTGGCTGTGTGTGCGTGGAGGTTCATGATTCCAGAGATCTGGAAGGCTTCCAGCAGTTTGCTTATGAACGGGGTGTGTTCAGCAGGCCATTTTTGAACTACATGTACTCTATGGTTCCATATGTGATCAGTGACGAAGAGCTTATAAAAATTTTTGATGTGATGAAGGAATGGTTTAGAGAGAAATAAATAAAAACTACTGTATAAAGCCGGAAAAAAATTCAGCTTATATACAGTAGTTTTTTTGTTTTATAGCAATCCTTGTAAATAATGCATTTAAGACAGTTCAGCAGAGTGCGAAAGACAAGGAAGATATCTGCAGGCGTGCTGACGCACGGCAAAGATATCTGACGCAGGATTTCACACTCTGATGGGCTGGATTAAGATGCATTATTTCAGAGGATTGCTATAGATTGCCTGCAGTTTGTCAATCATCTCCCGGATCTCAGCCCGGGAGAATCCGCCAAAGCTGCACAGAGAGCGAAGTGGCATGGAATCTGTCATTGCTGCTACCATTTCTTCAGTGATAGCTTCAGCAGCAGATTGGGAAGCTGTGTCTGAACCGCCGTTCATTGCAGCCAGATATCTGGAAGTCAGTTCTTTTGCTGCTTCTTTTGTGTTGGGATTATTGAAAAGCTCACCCAGTGTTGTGTTCATATGAATATGCATGGGAATTACCTGGCTGCTGGAGAGTTCAATGGTTTCAGAGAGACGGATATCTCTGGAGGACGCACCAATCAGAATCTCATATTTGCCGCTTGCAGCATACCAGTTCTGTAATTGGGTGTTGTACCATGCAAAGCTACGCTTATCCAGTTTCATAGTAACTGTTTTGGTTTCGCCGGGAGCAAGCTGGACTTTTTCAAAACCTTTCAGTTCTTTTTCCGGACGGATCGTGGATGCTGTCATGTCTTTCACATAGAGCTGGACAGCTTCTTTTCCTGCAACGTTTCCTGTATTTGTTACATCTACAGAAACAGTGACAGTATCTTTTTCTGTTGGATTTGTGTTGGAAATCTGCAGATTGCTGTATGTAAAAGTAGTATAGGAGAGTCCGTATCCGAATGGATAGGCAACTTCCATCTGTTTGGTGTCATAATAACGATATCCTACAAATACACCTTCACGGTATTCCACTTTATCACCGCCACCGAAGTTCAGGTAGGATGGATTGTCAGCCAGTTTCACCGGGATTGTCTCGGCCAGTTTACCGCTTGGATTTACAATACCATAGAGGATATTTGCAACAGCAGCTCCGCCTGCCTGTCCGCCAAGGTAAGCTTCCAGAATACCTTTCACATTATTGATCCATGGCATTTCCACAGGAGAACCATTGTGAAGAACGATCACAGTATTTGGCTGAACTTCAAGGATCTCAGCAATAAGACGGTTCTGGCATTCTGGCAGTCTCATATGAGAACGGTCATATCCTTCAGACTCAAAACTATCCGGAAGTCCGGCGAAGATCACAACCTTATCAGCAGCTTTTGCAGACTGAAGTGCTTCAGAAGCCAGTTTTTCATCGTATAAATCTTTATCAGCAGGAAATCCTTCTGCGTAAATAACCTGTGCATCAGCAGGAACAGCTTCCAGTGCATTGGTAATTTTAAAGCAGTTAATATGAGAGCTTCCGCCGCCCTGGAAACGAGGTTTTTTGGCAAAACCACCTACAAAAGCTACTTTCTCAGAGGTCTTCAGAGGCAGAATCTGGTCTGCGTTTTTCAGAAGGACCATAGATTCTTCCGCAATACGGCGTGCCTCTTCATGGTCTTTTTCCATGGTAAATTCCTGCGGTGCACGGTGGTCCGCATATTTGTAAATAATATTCAGGATACGTTCTACAGCCTGATCCAGAACTTCTTCCTTCAGAGTGCCATTTTTTACGGCTTCCATGATCAGAGCATCGTTTGTTCCGTTGGAACCTGGCATTTCCAGATCCAGGCCGGCCTCCAGACCCTTCACACGGTCATTGACAGCACCCCAGTCAGACATAACATATCCTTCAAAGCCCCAGTCATTGCGGAGAACATCGGTAAGAAGCCATTTATTCTCGGAAGCAAAAGTACCGTTGATCTGATTGTAGGAGCACATAAATGTATATGGCTGAGCCTTTTTTACTGCAGTTTCAAATGCAGGAAAATAAATTTCGCGGAGTGTTCTTTCATCTGCTTCAGAAGAATTGCTCATGCGGTGATATTCCTGATTGTTAGCTGCAAAATGTTTGATGGAAGTTCCTACATGCTGGGACTGTACACCATTGATAAATGCAGCAGCGATCTCACCTGCAAGGTATGGATCTTCTGAATAGTATTCAAAGTTTCTTCCGCAGAGCGGAGAACGTTTAATATTGACAGCCGGTCCTAAAACAACAGATACGTCATTTGCCTGTGCTTCTCTGCCAATAGTTTCGCCCATGGATTCCATTAATTCACGGTCAAAAGAGCAGGCACTTAAAGCAGCAGGAGGGAAGCAGACTGCTTTGATACTGTCGTTCATTCCAAGATGATCTCCCTTGTCATCCTGTTTACGAAGCCCGTGAGGACCGTCGCTTACCATTACCTCCGGGATTCCGAGTCTTTCCACACTCTTCAGATGCCAGAAATCAAGACCTGAGCACATGCCTGCTTTTTCTTCCAGAGTCATCTGGCTGATGATTTTCTTTAAATCACGCTTCATAATAAATTCCTCCATAAGTTTATTTATATGTGAAACAGATGTTACTGTTCACACACCACTATCCCGCGAGGTGTTTTGGCATGAATATGCCAAAATCCCGAGACATACAA
>NZ_JAJCGT010000007.1:0-112493 GCF_020553185.1 Blautia sp. MSK18_10
TTCTATGAGACTGGAATTTACTCTTGCCAACTGGAAGTTAAAAATACATTTAAGTCCATATAAATATCATACCATATGTATTGGTTTTATGTAAACATTTGTTCTGTTGTTTTGTAAAAAAATTTGCGCGTCTAACTCATCACTGGAAGTAACGAGAATGCGACGCGCAGTTATTCAAAAATTCCTCTCAAATCACTGTCAGCCTGTTCGGATACTTCTACTTCATATATCATAAGCCATAATCCTTGCGAATGTCAGCAAAGGCTTTCTTCGCATTTTTGGTCCGTCCAGCCTGCATATCCGCATATCCTTTCTCCAATTCTTCATTGAACTCTGCTTCTGATAATGTGCTGATGTCAACAGGTCTGGCAGATGGTATTTTTACTTCAAACGGAAGTCCTCTCTGTAAGATAATCTGTTTATAAAACATATTGATAGCACTGGAAGCAGGGATACCAAGTGTAGACAGGATACTTTCTGCTTTTTCTTTAACATCTGGTTCAATCCTTGCATATAAATTTGCTGATTTTGTAGCCATATAAAACATCTCCTTTCGTGAGTAGTATTTCCATCTATCTTTATTATATGCAAATGTCCGCACAATAGCAATACTAATTTTATGCTCCAATAATCTTATTGAATAACTGTAACAATACGTCTTTTACGCCGGACGCATTGAATACAAAACCAACAACTACTAAGGCAACTACCAAGAATCCGATACCTTTTCCAGCCACAATAAAATGCAGAGCAGCCAATATTATACCAATAACTATCAATGCAATTCCATATAATACTTTTTTCCACTGTATATTTAATTTCATCCGGGCACTCCTTTCCTATCTATCTCGCTGATAAATTTTTCTATAAGTCTGTTCACTTCATCCGGCTGGTCAGTATTGGAATTATGACCAGCATTCTTTATCCATTTAAGCGGTAAACCTTCCCTCTGATGCCATTTCTTATTATAGCTTTTTGCTGAGCCCGCTTTATCCTTTTCTCCACAGATAAGTAATGCCGGACAACTGATATGATATGGTAAATCTGCTTTGATTGCCTCGGCAAGCATTCTGTACCCAAAACCGGCTAGCCTTGCATATTCTTTATGATCTAAGTCATAGGCCATCATCATCTTTCGCATAAGATTCTGACCATAGTCCGTCTCAGAGCACCCTCTTGAACCAGCCCTAAGAAGAGCTTTCCATGGATATATTCTATATAATGGCTCTACTCTTTCAAGAAGCCATATCTCCACTGCAGTCATATAAGACTTTTGAAGCGGTGCAGAATCAATGGAGATAAACCCCGTTATCTTATCCGGATATAATTCCATATACATTTGGGCCAGATATCCACCCATAGACTGACCGATAATGATGGGATTATAAATTTCTTCTTTTACCAGAATTTTATAAAGCCATTCTGCCATGTCAGATAGTCTGTAGCTATTTGCAAATGGTCTGGATAATGCATGTGATGGTGCATCCCATACAAACACATTCTGTTTATTCTCAAAATATTCTATCTGCTTTTCAAAAAGTCTGTGATCTGCTGTAAGTCCCGGCAAGAACACTAACGTAATTCTCTGTTTATCCATTATATTTACAAAATAATGGATGCAGCCACAGGGTGTCTTGTAACTGTTTTCTGTCATTTTCCGTCCCCTTTCCATAAACCATTTCCCAATGATTTATCATTTCCATATATCATTAATATCTTATCGACCTGCCTTGGCTTATTTATACAGCAGAGGCTGTACATCCACCCTATCAAAAAGCTTAAAACTATGAAAGAAACGCTCTTTCACATACGTGATACGATTCGTATCATTCCCGCATATGCTTGTTTTTCAATGTATTCTTCTGATTATCTAGCCTTGCAGCTTCTATTGTTTCGGACACTCCGCCTGCGCTGTAAAGATATGTTCTTATTTTACCCCAACTCTTTCATTCTGCCTACTGCTATTTCATGTTCACATATAATAATGAGATCGCATTCCACGACCTCATCACCTTCCTATCAAGCGGATATTCGCAATCCGCTTCGCTACTTGCTCATAACCGAATAACATTCTTTCGTTTTACTGTTATTTTTCTTCAGAATTAAACAGTTCACTTAACGTTTCCGCATTTTCCTGCAGTACCTTCAACACATACTTGTCAAAATGTCTCGCATCCTGTGTCGAAGAACCAAATTCATAGGTTTCCTGCCCATAATCCATAACATCAAACCCCGGAGTTGCTTTGCTGGCTCCTTTTGTTCTGTAAGAAGCTGCATCTTTCAGAGTAAAATTCACCTCTCCATTCTCATAAGATACCCAACTGCTGATGTTTGTTCCTGTTGCTTCTGTGGCAGTTCCGTTTTCTGTCTGAGTCTGCGCCGCTGCTTTTGTTACTTCCACAGCTCCTTCCACATATTGTCCATACATTTCATCAACATAAAGTGCCAGTGATTCCCCCAAAATTTCAGACGGAACATGTCCACCATCCCACTGCCATTCCAGTTTGGCATCTGTTCCGCTGTTAAGCCATGCAATCTGCATGTTCATAGACGCAAATAGAGACATATCACCTTCGGATGCACCCATTACAATTCTGGTCCATGTCGGGCTTTCTGTATCTTCATCTCCAATATAGTTAATTGGATTATACAGGTCTACAATATTATTTCCGTATTTGTCACCATCCTCGATAGAGGCGATATCACTTTCATAAGATTCCAGCATTTCTTCATAACTGCTGTAGTTTGAAGAATCTGTTTTTGTACCTGCAGACTGTGTAGTTCCGGCATCCGGAGTTCCGACCTCATCTCCCATTCCACTTGTAACCAGGTCATCTTGAGCATTGCCGTCCGAAGTTTCTCCACCTGGCATGCTTCCGGCTGGTGCTCCATCCGGCTTTTCTCCATCTGAGTCATTTCTATCCGGTATTCCGTCCGGCTTTTCACCCGGCATTTCATTTCCATCCGGACCATTTCCATCTGGCATTCCGTCTCCTGGACCTGCATTTTGTCCGGATTCTCCTTTGGCATATCGTCCTTCCAGAAATGCCTGAGCTTTCTCTTCTGTTGTCATCTGTGACACACTCTCATCACTCAGTGCATTTCCATCACTGTCAAACCATGTCCAGTCATCTGCATAATCCAGATTTTCCAGATACCATTCCAGATTTTTTTCAAATTCTTTCAGATAAAGCGTAAGATAAGTTCCACCGTATCCGTTGGTATCTGCATATTTTTCCACATCATATTCTATCGTCAGATCCACTACATCGTCCTTATCCCCATCTCCATTGATATCAATATCCACTGCCGACTCGCTGACACTCAGATTCTGATCATTGATATACTCCATATATTCCTTAGACAGGCATTCTGCCAGCTTTTTCTGAAAATCCGTATTAAATTCATAATCCGTATCAAGATAATATTCAAATGCCATTGCCATATCTGCTTCCTGTAAAGAAGTGATTGCGCTGTATGCAACGCATCCCCATACTCCATCTGAAATTTCAGTGTTCTCTGATCCTATGGTCTCCGAATACGTCCCATCTTCATTCTGATAGATTCCAACTGCCCCTGCTTCTACTTCATACGGGAAATAATCCGAATTGTCAGAAGTTGCTGCTACCATTGCAGCATGTGCTCCACCGCCGGAACCTCCCGTAGACACGAAATATTCTGTATTTCCCGGAAGGTTTCCAAGAATGATATTATACTTTACAAAACGGATTGCATTTTTCTGATCTACCAGACAGAGCGGTGCATCACCAGTATAATATTCCTCCCCATTCTCATCCGTTGCCGTACTCTGTTTGCCACGGTTTCCACATGCCACATTGATATATCCATATGCCGCATTGCCGGAAGATGCCTTTTGATTTTCCTGTGCACTGTAACCTGCTGCTCCTGTATTTATAATAACCGGTGCTGTAGATGCAGTATAGGTCTGTCCGTTTGCATTCGTAATTTTGGCACTATCATCAATCACGAGCTGTCCATTTACTTCTTCCGAATAAGTTTTCCCTGTTACATCCTCCGTTCCGTCCCCATCTGTATCAATTCCTTTTACATATGCACCAGGAACATTTACAGAAACGCCCTGATAATCCGGCAGCTCCGGATTTGCAACTGCGCATGTTACAGACATTGTCCAGGAATCTGACTGACTGTCATAACTCCATGTAATTTCATCGTTGTTTGAAATATTTAAGATACTTTCAATTTCTGTCTGTTCTTTATTCTCCTGCTCTGCGCTTACGTTTCCTGCTCCACATGCTGTGATTCCCAGCACCATTGTCATTGTTGTTATCATTGCAGTTATCTGCTTTCTTTTCATTGACTGTGCCCCTTTCTTAATCAGAATTTTTTTACGGACACGATTATATGAGAAAAACCTTGAAAATTCCTTGAAAAAATAAATTTCCAAGCAAATTCACAAGGTTTTCACAAATCTTTTATTTTCTGTAAAAAAACGGAAAGTCTATTATAAAACAGTTCCATCCATTCTCGCTTATCACTGTTATCTCTGTATGATGCTTTGCAGCAATTGACTGTGCAATAGCCAGACCCAATCCATAATGCCCCTCTTCCGGGTTTGAATCATGATAGAATTTTTCAAAAAGTCTTCTTCGTTCTTCCTCTGGAATAGCCTCGCCCTGGTTTTCCATAGACAGCCGTACCTTTTTCTCGTCTTTCTTTAGGACAATCTTTACTTCTTTTCCGGCCTCTGTATGCCGGATTGCGTTTTCCAGAAGGGTTTCTGCCATTCTCTCCAGCATTTCTTTGTTGCCGTCAATAACCAGATTCTGTTGTATATCAGTTATCAGTATAACCGCTTTTTCAAAAGCCATTGCCTCAAACTCCAGAGAAATCCCCTCTATGCACTGGCTGAAATTTACGCTCTCCCGGAAACTTTTTTCTTCCTGATACTCCATTTTGGAATAGTCCAGAAGCTCTATTACCAGTTTGCGCATTTTTTCATTTTCTTCTGCCGCATAATCCAGATATTTGCTGTGAATTCCTTCTCTTTCAAGCATATCCAGACTTGCCTTCATAACTGTAACCGGTGTTTTCAGTTCATGTCCTGCAAACAGTACAAACTCTTTCTGCAAACGGTTTGCTTCCTCTAAGGGTGCAACTATTTTTCCTGTAATTTTCCATGCCGGATAAATCCATAATATTCCTAAAACGAAAGCTACCAGCAATGAGAAAATGAAATATTTCTGCTCTTCCATCTTTAGAGATGTGATATCCGCAAAGGCAATGAGCAATTCCCCTTTATGAACAGAAATTTCAAACTGATAATTTTCATAACTCCCAGATGTTTTTTTCGTTTCCAGAAATTTTTCTGCTGTTTCTATGATCTCCTCTTCTGAAAATCCAGTATCCGGCAGCATATTTTTAACATATAATGTCCCATCCTCTGCTTTGGCTACAAGATAACTCTTTTTGACATAGCTGTCTTCTTTTTGCTCCGTTACTGTTACTTTTTCACTTCTGGCACCACTAATTCTTTCCTGTTCCTTTGGAACTTCCTCTTGTTTATTTCCGTTCTGATCGGATACAATCTGAAATTTCATGTTCAAAATCCTGGAAATACTGTTCTTATTATTCTGCACATAAGAAAAATTCAAAAGTGCCAGAATGAATATTGCCGCAATCATATAAATCAACAGAAGAAGTCCCATGATTTTCTTCTTAAACTGTTTCATCGTTTTTCCCTCTGAGACGATACCCGACACCTCTGACTGTCTCAATCACTGTATCCGTTTCAATAAATTTCAGCTTCTTGCGCAGAAAAGAAATATATACCTCTTCATTATTGTATTCTACATCTGTGTCATATCCCCAGATTCGAACCGTAATCTGCTCTTTAGACAATATCTGATTATAATTTTCCACAAAATAAGACAACAGTGTATATTCTTTTCCTGATAATTTCACCTTTTTATTTCCAACCGAATTTTTCAATATACGGCTGTTTTTTTCCAGTACAAAATCTGGCCGCTCCCCGGTTTCTTCTTCCTCTTCCTTTCCCTTTTCATTTTTCCTTAGCAGGACTTTTACACGTGCATCCAGTTCTTCTATTTCAAAAGGTTTGGTAAGATAGTCTTCTGCACCTGCATCAAATCCCTGCAATTTATCCTGTAGTTCCACCCTGGCCGTAAGCATAATAACCGGTGTCCTAACTTTCATACTCCTCAAATTTTTTACTATGGAAAAGCCATCTATTCCTGGCAGCATTACGTCTGAAATAATTGCATCATAAGAATTTTTTAATGCGGTCTCATATCCGGATATTCCATCATGGCAGACAGTTACCTGAAAGTTCTTACTGTGAAACCAATCATATAAAACATCTGCCAGACGTATTTCATCTTCTATGATTAAAATTTTTGTCATAACCTGTATTATATCTCCATTTCATTTACCTTCATTTATTTACTATACCATATTCCAAGGCAAATCCATATAAATCCACAAAAAGTTTAAGATATTAAAAGTAATAGCGACTTATAAATTTGATAATATGTTTTATTTCAGAAGCTGATTTGTAAAAAAAACACCTTCAAGCTATTTTATTATAGTCTGAAGGTGTTTGTTTAATCCAAATCTCTGGTAATGTTTGTGAGCCATTTACCTCTGATATAGTGTATGAAGACCACGGGCATTTTTTCGAACTCATCCAGAGTCATTACAAAGTATACCCAGATAGGCGGCAATTTTAAGACATATGCAGCAAGGAAGGTGAGTGGAACTGCAACAAGCCACATAAATATGGAATCTATGATCATTCCAAATCTGGAATCACCACCACCTCTGAAGCAGCCGCATATAAGACAGGTATTGATGCCTTCTCCCACAAGGCGCCAGGTTGTCATAATTATAAAAATGCCAAGATAATAAATGGCCGTCTCTGTCAGTTTATCCCGATAGAAATCCAGTATCAGAGGACGAAGTGCCAGAATAATGACGCATCCGATCAGACTTACAACCATTGTTATTCTGAGCATACGCTTTCCATATTCTCTTGCTGCATCAATATTGTCTTTACCAAGTTCCTGACTGACAATGATAGTAGTCGCATTGGCAAAACCACGACAGGCGATCGCGCCAATATTTACCACCATAACAGCAACCGCATTTGCGGCAACCATATCATCTCCAATATGGCCGAGGATTGCTGCGAATGCTGAACTGGCAAAACTCCAGACAACATCATTTATTACAGCCGGGGTAGCAATTTTCATAAAGTCCTGGAACAGAATACCTGATTTCGCAAAGAAGTATTTTATACGGAATCTGACATCGGAACTTCTTAATGAGTAGACGAGGCAGATCAGTACTTCTGTGATTCTGGCAATGACAGTACCAAGAGCCACACCGGTAACGCCAAGCTTTGGAAGTCCAAACAGACCAAAGATAAAGGTGGCATTACAAATTACATTGACACAAAGCGAAACAATGTACGTGACAGAGGGCAGCATTATTTTTCCGATACTTCGAAGGGCACTCATAAAAACCTGAGAGAATCCCATAAACATAAATGAAAATGAAATCATTCTTAAGTATTCACTGCCGGCAGCAATCGTATCCGGACTGCTTGTAAAGATCTTCATGATCGTAGTTGGCATAGAAAAGGAAATCACAAAAAACACGAGGGAAACGATCAGTGAGATTCGTTCCGCCAGACCAAGAATTCTTTCTACTGTCTTTTTATCACCTTTTCCCCAGTACTGTGCACATAAAACGGAAGCACCCGTGGCCATACCATAATATAAACAGAAAAGAATAAAAGTATACTGGTTCGCAAGGGATGACGCCGACATGGCAGTCTGGCTTACATATCCAAGCATTACCGTATCGGCAATGTTTACCAGAGTTCCGATCAGATTTTGGATCATGATTGGAAAGGCTAGTTTTGAAGCATATTTTAAGAAATCGTTTTTATTTAGCATACACGGTTTTTCCTTAGTTCTTAGTACTCACAGCCAATTATATCATACTCTTGCATTATAAAGATATACTTTTTAGAATTATTTTTTATCTAAAACTCTTCACATTAATCCATTTTCCATCCGACCGGAAGGATCAGCGCCAACGATTTTCATAAAAATCTCTGGCATTTCACATATTTTCATTTACATAAGCTTCCACCATAGCAAAATTTCTTATCATTTTTGCCCACAAATTTACGACAGATCTGACACTACTTTACAATACCAGACAAAAATCGCCTTCCATTATCAAGATGTGAGTGCTAATTTTTGGTGTCAGCTAATTGCTACGCTTTCCAGCCTTGTGATTTCACTCTCAATTCTGGACATCTCACTTACATGGTTATATGCGTCCATTGTTACATCTATGTGGGCGTGTCCCATAATATATTGAAGAACTTTTACGTCTATTCTCTTTTCTGCCATTCTGGTACAAGCCGTATGTCGCATAATGTATGGGCATGTCCATTTATTCCGGTCATAAACTGGTTTCTCCAAAGAAGAAAAAAATCACTGAATCAAATAATAGTGAGAATAGTTAAATAAAAAATTGACCTTTATTCATCAAAGACAAAGTTGCTGGAGAATATTTTTTCTCTCCAGCAACTTTCTTTATCTTTAAGCCATTGAAACACAATACTGTCCAATCAGCTTCGTCCAACTATTATATTTATTCTTTTCACACACCTTTCGGCAAATTTCATTTTCCATCAATACACAGAACATCTTATCATAATCAAATGCCCAAACAGCACCATTCACATGATTCTCCACTGCTTTCTGATCTATGCTTTTCAAGCGTGTGACCATTTTTTCAATTTCTCCATTTCCCAAGTTACCGATACTTTTGCAGATAAACCGAAAGAAATTCAACGTCGCATATTCGTCGTGCCAATGGAACTCTTACACGATGAGCCAGATGGTGTTTATCTGATTTCTTTAAATCAAAAATATCGTCCTATCCAGGTTTTCGAATCTGACTCTTTTAAGATTTTTGGAAAAGTAATCGGAAAATGCAAAGGTGCAGAAATTCCGGGATTCCATTAAATTTCAACAGCAGGTTCATGATCCTGCTGATAACAATAAGCAAAGGAAGTGATTGAATGGCAATCAATAATACACTAAAAGATATTCGTGAAGAACGGAATCTCATTCAAGCAGATTTGACTGAAGCCATAGGTTCCTGCAGCCAGACTATAGGCCGCATCGAACGTGGAGAACGTAATCCCTCTCTTGAGATTGCAATCCGGCTGGCACATTACCTGAAAGTGCCTGTAGAAGATATTTTTCAAGTTGAAGACTGAAGCACAACAGCCAGAAAACCGAGGAGTAAAATCCCCGGTTTTCCTTTTGCTCAAAAAGCTTATGGCTCAATGGGGCTCTGAACAGTTACCACAAATTTATGAATTACTTTTATCAGTAATTCCTTCCTTTAATTCGTTTTCCTTTCCTAAAAATCAACTATTTATTCTAATATACCCCTTACAAGTTCGATTCAAAAACTCATAGTCATGTGTTACAACTATAATAATATATTTTTCTTCTGACAATTGTTTCATCAATTTTTCCACCTGACACATATGCTTAAAATCCAACCCGCTGGTAGGTTCATCGAAAATAAGCAGCTTTTTTCCACCCATAACTGCTTGGCAAATGGCAAGCCTCTGTCTTTGTCCACCCGATAATATCATCGGATGATATTCTGCATACTCTTCCAAGTCGAATTTTTCAAGTAATTCCCTGATTTTTTGTTCAGAGGCCTCTTCATTTGCAAGCAGACATTCATTTTTTACACTGTCTGAAAACAACTGATGGTTTACTTCCTGCATGACCATACCAAATAATTTTGTCCTCGCTTTTTCTGATAATCTTTTTCCTTTATACAAAATCTCACCATTCTTTGGTTTAAGCAAGCCACACAAACAATTACAAAACGTAGATTTTCCTGCACCATTTTCTCCTGTAATACCAATGATATCCCCTTCTCCGGCAGATAAACTGATATTTTCAAAAATCATCTGCTTCTTCCTCTTACCTGAAAGGTTGCAAACCTGAAGTACTGCGTCTTCTGAGTTTACTGTAATCTCCGGGATCTGTATCTGTTCAGGAATGATACTCCTGAGTCCCATTTGTTCTCGTCTCAGATCAGACAAAGCCTTAAACTCATCTGACGTAAATTCTTGTTCTATACGTCCTTCTTTTATATAAATAATTCTGTCTGCGAATTTCTGGATCCATGCCAGACGGTGTTCTGCCACAATTACAGTATGTCCCTTCTCCTTAATTACCTTCATTCTTTCACTCAGCTTTTCCATAGCTGCTATATCCAGATTCGCCGACGGCTCATCCAGCACATAAATCTGCGGATTCATGGCATATACTGATGCAAACGCAAGAAGCTGTTTCTCACCACCTGACATGGAAAATACATTTCGATCTTCCAGCTTCTCTATATCTAATTCATTTATTGTATTCTTAATTCTTTTTCGTATATATTCCGGTTCCACGCCTCTGTTTTCCAGACCAAATGCCATCTCAGCATTAGAATTCGTATAAAAAAACTGAGTTCTTGGATTCTGAAAAACAGACCCTACAAGTTCTGCAATTTCATACATAGGCATCTCTGCAACATTTTTCCCGCAAACCGTAATCGTTCCGTCTACGCTGACATCCCTCACAAAATGTGGAATCAATCCATTAATCAGTTTTGTCATTGTGGTTTTTCCACATCCACTTTCCCCACATATCAATACAAACTCTCCATCCTGTATCTCCAGATTCACGTCTGACAGAATTCTTTTCTCTTGTATTGTTACATTTACATTTTCAAACTTTATCATTTCCTTTATCCTGCGATCACCACTATAAGAATTCCAAATGTTACCAAAATCATTATCAACCAGTCTGAAATCCCCATGTGAAGTGTTATTTCACTTGTCTTTTTTCCTGGATTCTCGATTCCTCTTGCCACTGCCGCCGCTGCTATTTCATCCGATGTATTGACTGCAGACACGATCAATGGAACTACCGTACACTCCAAGCGGGATGCCCATGAGATATTCTGAAGTTTCATAGCAGCATTTATATGTACGAACTCCTCTTTCAAAGCTGGAAAATATCGAAGTGTCGTAGACATTGCTATGATAAACCCCTGTGGTAGATGCAGTGTATACATGGCAGCGATCATTTTCTGCATGGACGATGTTCGAAGCAGCAACAAACCTGCCAAAACACATGGCATCATACGCAATGAATAATTAATCAGAACTGGAAACACCATATTCATCCATGCGGGGCACTGCGGAAATACATACATTAGTAAAAGGTGGAAAGAAACAAGTAAAACGATACCTTTACCTGCCGCCTTATATAGTCCATGTACCAGCATAAGCAGGAGAAATATGCCTGAAAGCATACTCCCCTGCTCAGATTTTTTCTGACAGAACATACCAATATTTGCCATTAAAAGCAGCCACAGCCCAGCTCTTGGATCAAGATGATTGATGACTGTTCTCTTATTCATCAGACAATTCCTGCTTTCTTAAAATGTTTACGGAATAAACCTTTGGCAATCAACGCTCCAATCACGCCTCCTATGACTGGAGAAATGCAAAGTATAATCAGCATTGGCGTAGAAATCAATCCCGATAAAGATCGGACATATTCTTCAGACATTCCATTTTGCTGAATCTGCGCCAGAAAACTGTCTTTATACACCCATATTGCCAGTGGAGAGCCAAGCATTCCATAACAGAAAAACACAAACGATATCATCATATGTGTAAAACTGTTATCATACTTTGTCACAGCCCTGTACAGTTCTGACAATACACATGCAATAGCAAATGTAATCAGTAACAATACTGTAAACTGACCAGTCACGAAATAAAGCAATGCAGTAATTGTTCCCATAATAAGTACTGCCCCTGGTTTTCTCACTTTAGATGTCATAAGCAGGAATGGGATTCCGGTCACAATTCCTGTCACGCCCGGTAACAGCAGCCACAACACTGGCACAAATCCAGTAAACATAGCTGCCAGATTGAGCACAAAATAAATTGCAGAGAAAATTCCTATTGTAATAAGATCCCTTCCTGATAATTTTCTTGATTCTTCCATGTCTTTCGTTCCTCCCTAGCCGATTTTCCAGCCTTCCGACTGGCTTCTGATATCTACAAAATCCTTATATTTTCCAGGAACAGCTACAAGCTCTCTGTGGGTTCCTCTCTGAACAATCTGTCCATCATCCACCACCAGAATCTGGTCTGCCTGCTCAATCGTCGCCAGTCTGTGTGCAATTGTCACAATGGTTTTTCCCTTGGTAAGTTCCGATATGGCCGTCTGGATCAGATGTTCATTTTCCGGATCTACACTGGCTGTCGCTTCGTCAAGTATAATAATCGGTGCATCTTTTAGAATCGCTCTTGCGATGGAAATGCGCTGTTTTTCTCCACCGGACAGGCTCCCACCCCCTTCACCGATTACAGTATCGTAGCCTTCCGGTAATGCCATAATAAAATCATGGCAGCATGCTTTCTTTGCCGCTTCGACCATTTCTGCTTCTGTTGCATCTGGTTTTCCAAAGCAAATATTATTCCTCACTGTATCATGAAACAGATATACATTCTGAAATACCATGGAAATGTTGGATAACAGACTGTCACAGGTAAATTCTTTCACATCATGTCCTCCCACACGAACACTTCCACTGTCTGCATCATAAAACCGGGCAATCAGATTGCAGATCGTAGATTTTCCGCTTCCGGAAGGACCCACGATTGCTGTAACTGTATGTTCCGGAATTTTCAGATTCACATTATGGAGCACCTGTCTTCTTTCCTTCCCTTCCCCGTAAGAAAAATCTACATTTCGAAATTCGATATCATAGTGTGTAATCTCTATCTGCTGTCCATCTGCATCAATGAAGGACTCTTTTGTCAATTCATTCAAATGATCCAGGGCATCATCAATGACTGCCAGTACATGGGCGCAGTCTGCAATCGGCTCCAAAGAACCAAACACATGGAATGACAACAGAATGATAATCATCATATAAGTAAAATCCAGCTGTCCTGAAAATTCCAGATAAAATGCAGAAATCACGATACACACACTTGCTGTCTTTAACGCCAGCAGATGCAGTGCATTATAAGGAATATACCCCCATTCTATTTTCAGATTAATATCACGGCTGTCCCTGCATGCTTTTTTCATGGAATCCATGGAAGCTCCTGCTTTTCCAAAGGATTTCACTACAGAAAGCCCTCTGGCATATTCCAGGGTTGCTCCGGTCAGATCTCTGTTTGCTGCTGCAAGTACCGGTGCATTTCTTGTACTGTACTTTGAAATGATAAGCAGAAATATCAGAGAAACAGCAGCACCTGTCACTGCGATCAGCCCCACTCTCCAGTTCATACAGGTAAGCCACAAAAGGATGCAGATAAAATTCAGATAACCTCCTACAAAGTTATCAATCATACGGATTCCCATTCCTTCCAGCGTATGAAGGCCTGTTGTGATGGAATTGAGAATCGTGCCTGTATTCATGTTCTGGAAGTATCCTAAAGATACACGTTTCAGTGCATCTCCTACTGCAATTCTGTCTCTTGCAATCAATTCATAACTGATCGACTCCTGAAATCTTGCTCTCAGATAATCAAACAGAAAACGCAGAAAAATGAAGCACAGCAGAATCACGATACTTTTCCCAATCCAAACCGTTGAGACAGCTTTTCCCTGTCCTTCGCATTCTACAAGCTTCCCGATCATATATGCAGCCCATACGACCGGCATTGCCGCAAACCAGCCTGAAAAAAAGGAAAAAATAAAACCGATATACAGATTCTTTTTAAAGCTTCCACACCAGTCAATAATTCTTTTTACAGTACTAAACATGATTTTTCACCTTCTTTCTGGCTTCCAACTGCCCAGTGCCTTGCTCCCACATGGGCCTGCCACATTCGCTGATAAAGCGGACTGTTCTGAATCAACTCTTCCTGGTTTCCTGCCCCTTCTATACAGCCATTTTTCAAAACAACGATTTTGTCTGCATCTGTGATTGTGGAAAGTCTGTGTGCAATGACCAGCAATGTCTTGCCTTTTGTCAGTTCTTCAATACTCTTCTGGATCTTGTTCTCATTTTCCGGATCCGTAAATGCAGTAGCTTCGTCAAGAATGACGATCGGTGCATTTTTTAACATCATTCTGGCAATGGCAATTCTCTGCTTTTCTCCACCGGACAGCTGTTTTCCAGCTTCCCCTGCCGGAGTATCATAACCCTGTGGCAGTTTCTCTATAAATTCCTGGCAGCATGCCTTTCTTGCCGCTTCCTTCACCTCTTCATCCGATGCTGCCGGATTACCAAGACGTATATTTTCCATAATGGAACACCGGAACAGGAAATTATCCTGTGTTACAAAACTAACCATTTCAGAAAGCTGTGACAGCGGAATTTCCTTAATATTTACACCGCCTATGGTAATGCTGCCTGACGTCACATCCCAGAATCTTGAGATCAACCTTGCTACCGTGGATTTACCTCCGCCGCTCGGTCCGACCAATGCAGTAAAACTTCCTGCCGGAATCGTCAGGTCAATTCCATGCAACACCTCGTCCTTTTCCTCACCGGTATAAGAGAAATGCACATTTTCCAGTTTCACATCATAGCTGTTGATGTTTGCATATACAGAAGGCTCCGGCAATTCTTTCATCGTAAGAAAATCCTGTATGCTTTCGATGTTATATTGCATTTCACGAAGATTTTCAGAGAATACCTCTATTTTTGCAAAAGATGTCACCATGGACATGGACAGCATGACTGCCAGCACAAGCTGTGATATGGTCAACAGACCATGCATCGTCAGATACAGACCTACAGGCAAAGTTCCAAGCAAGGTAGAAGGAAACAGGGCGAATGTCATTTTCATGGTGATCCAGGTGGAAGACAGCCATTTCACAACGAATTTCTTATAATCCAGAATTGCTTTTGCATATTTCTCATAAGAGGTTCCTGCCCTGCCAAATGCCTTAATAACCTCGATGCCCTCTATGTATTCCACAATAGTACTGTTCATATGTGCATTGGATTCATCGTACTGAGTGAAACTTTTTCCGCTGATAATCATGGTAAGCGTCATAAATACCAAGGACAATGGAACGGTTACAAGAGAAGCCAGTGCAATTCTCCAGTCCAGCGTAAGCAAAGCGATAAAGCTGATTACCGGAAGCAGGATATGTCCGCTTCCTTCCGGAATCATATGAGCAATGGGTGGTTCCATATTTTCGATTTTTTCTACCATAATGCTCTTGATTTCACCAATACTGTGCCCTTCCACATCTCCTAATGGTGCTTTCAGAAACCGGTCTGTCAGGCGGAGCCTTAAACCCTCCAATATGTGATAGGCTGCTATATGTGATATCCATGTGGATGCGGAAAAGCTTACGATTTTTATAGTGTAAAAGAGTAAGGCATACAGACACCATCTTAAAATTTCCTGCATAGGAGCCTGATTCAGATTTCTTATATACAAATCGATTCCACGGTAAATGCAATAATATGGCATAAGTCCACTGATAATACTGATAACAGATAAAATAACAGATATTCCAAGCCTTTGCCCGCTTCCTTCGGTATAGCTCAGCAACACTTTCAGCCAGCTGTCCTTTTTTTCTGATACTTTTTTATTTTCCATCATATGTTTCCTTTCTGAATCTGTACTCTGCCGGAGACAGCCCCATCACACTTCGAAATGCAGATGAAAATTTTCCCGGATTTTCATATCCTAAACAAAAGGCGATCTCTTGTATTTCTTTCGCCTTATCCTGTAACAGCATATTTGCAGCCAGATTCATGCGATATCTCTTCTGATAAGAATAAATGGAATCTCCATAAACATCTTTAAAGCATTTTTTCATAGTTGTCAGTGGAATTTCATACATGGCTGATAATTCTTCCATAGTAAACCGTGTCTGAAGATTTCCTGTGATCTTTGCATGAATCCCTTTGATTTTTTCCATCTGAGTTTTGTAATAATATGGTCTGACTTCTTTCCTGTCTTCTATGGTTATCGTGTTTAAGTACAACAATAATTCCACTACCTTTAGCAGATAATATTCTTTTACTTTTGCAAGCTCCGGATGTGCCATGTTTTTCTGGTAAAATTCTGAAAGAATCGACTCAAGTTCCTTATCTCCCCGAATTACATAAGGTTTCTCTTCTGCACAATACTGGCTTCGCAGCTCCTCAATGAATACGGAAAATCCATGAAACATTTCATCAAGTGCTTTCTGAACTTCCGCAACTTCCATGAAAATACTGACTCCATGATAATGCTTCAGAGGATAATAAGTTGTCCCTTTATGATTTTCTCTGTTATCCAGACGGAGTTCATTTTCCTGCATAATACTGAATACACCAGGCTTTACCTCCATCTCAATTCTTCCCTCCCGGCAGTGGTCAATACAGAATACTTTTTTGTCATTCTTCAATTCAAATTCAGATACACACTGTTCCATATGCATGTCTGAAAAGCAAATCATCACACCAGGCATTACTCTGTAAATCGTCATTACTCCCTCACCTGTCGTATCATTCAACATAAGGACCGAGCAATTCTCATTCTGAATCATAGGCTTCACATTGCTTCCAAGATTTGCAATTTCATTCACATTCAAATTTCTTCTCATTCCCTTCATATAGCTGTATTTTCTTCGTTAGTCATTTCTAACTTTTTTTATATCTTACCATGAGAATTAAGCTTTATCCATACCCGAATGGACCTTGGTAATCCATTTAGACAAAAAATAAAGTTCCAGACTTATCATCTGAAACTTTATAATAAATCCATCATCATTGTATTACTTCACACAATGGAAATATACCATCGAGCCTTCAACATGGACATCGGTTTCTTTATATAGTTCTTGAAGGATATTTCTTAGCTCTTTCTCCGTCTGAAACGGTGGAGAAAACCAACCTTTCTTTGCAAGAATATTTTTTACCAGCCAGTCTGTCCGTTTCGATTTTCCCTTGATATAAAAGCAGGCAATGAAATTGCCGCCTGGTTTCAAAACACGCCATATTTCATGAAATGCTTTTTGCTTGTCAGGAAATGCATGAAAACCATTCATACTGACAACAGTATCAACAGATTCATTCTCCATTTGCAGATTTCCCACATCACCCTGAATACATTTGATATGTGCATGACTGCCAAGTCTTTTTCTGGCTTGGCCAAGCATATCTATGCTGTAATCAAGGCAAGTAATATGTGCATTTTTCAAGGAACTCCATTTGTTTTCCGTAAATACAGCAGTTCCAACCGGAACATCAAGAAGATTTCCTGAAAAGTCATCAGGAACATATGCTAAAACTTTTCGTGCTATGTCATTATCATCAGTGCCACTCCAAAATAACTTAATATACAGTTTACTGAAAATATTTCCTTGAGTAAGAACATCGTCATATATATTTTTTGATGTTTCATAAGCATTTTGTATTTTGTCTGCCATATAACCCTCCAAATTTAATTTTCATTCTAAAAGTTTAAAACTATCGTTCTCTGATCTTCCTGACATTATAATTCATGAGGTGTCTTCCAATATGTCTATAAGCAAATGCTTTAAAAGCTGAAATTTCTTGATGATGTTCCTTCAATAGTTCATCTGGACAATCATAAACACCAAAATCCTGATTGATTCCCTCGCTCTGAATATAAGTATTGTTCCTATCAAATTCAATAATGAGATTTCTGAAATCCTTGACTGCTACTCCATAACCGCAAAATGCACCTTTACATTCCGGATTTCGTTCCTGTAACTTCTTTATATAAGTTTTATCCAAAATGAAGGCTTCCAATTCATACCACTGATTTTCAAAATTAATTTCTATCCAGCTATGGAAAATATTTTTTGGAGCATTACGGTAAACAAACCCGGTCATAGCTCCTTTCTGCAGGCTTTTATCAATCGTAAAACCATGTACTCTGCATGGAATATTACAGGCACGTAAAAGTGCCATGAATAAAGTTCCTTTAGTATTACATTGTCCATAACCATCTGCAAGTACTTTTGAAGCTGAAATTCCGTCATCAATATTATATCCAAATAAAATATCATCTCTTACATAGTTGTAGATTGCCTTAATCCTTTCAAATTCACCCATTTCCTTCCATTTCATATTTTGAATAAGTTTTTGAATTGCCGGATTAGAAAAATCAACCATTCGTGTTTCCCTAAGATACTTATCTTTCATTTCCTATCGCCTTCCCCATAGGTTTTCTCACAACACAATGCATTCGCATACCTTTACGGATTTCAAATCTTTCTACTTTTAATCCTGCTTTTTTGCAACATTTTATGACCGCATCTCTTGTTGGCACCTGGACATCTCCATGTCCACATATATTTGCCAACGGCAATTCCAATGTATTCATTAGCCATACCAATACTTTATTGTCACTGGTCACATCTCTAAGAACCAACCTTCCATTTGGGCGAAGACATCTCTTCACACTGTCAAAAAATGCCTGTGGATTCGGATAATCTTTCTTGCACATTTCGTAAATACCAGCATGGCTACTTTCATATCTTCCTGTTGCTTTTGTAAATTCTTTAATTGACAATTTTTTATATTCTTCATTTTTCATGCTTTTTCTTTATATCATCTTATTACCATATTTTACCGAGTAATTCCACAATCCCTGCTACCACAAGTGCAACCACCAAATACAGTACAGTAGCCGCTCCTCGTTTTATCAACACGGTCTTCCAAGGCTTTACATAAGGAATACCTTCCATACCATTTATATGCCAGATTTTACTATGTCCCACCCATAATCTGTCAATCACAATACCATCAAACCAGTTCATAACCACAAGGAAAAGACAAGCCTGAAGATATGCCGTTTTAAAATCCGTAACCTGATTCCAAACAGAAATAATCAGAATCAGAACCACAAATATAATGATACAAAATGGTATCATAAACCACTTTGATCTTTTCATTACAGTTTCTTTATCAGCAATTCCACGTTTCTGTGCTTCTTCTATATATTCTTTTGGGTAAAAATATAAACAGTTACGCCCGTCATTCCTCACTGCACATTTTATCAGTAATGCATACAACAGACAATATAATACATTTTGCAACAACAATAACATTCTTTCTAATACCTTCTTTCAATATTCCAGTTTTCGACTCACTAAAAATCCATCTTCATCTTTTATAATTTCATATTCTTTTGCCATAGGATTCTCAGATCCAACCACGCAATAATCGCATTTGTCGGAATTTCCGCAAGTACCATGTCGAATCAAAGTTCCATGAATCTGGCTGATTCCCCAATAATCTGAATTACAGAAAAGTGGGAGTACATGCATCAGATTATGTTTTTTTGCAAATTCTGCATTTGGACATTGTGTAAAGTGGTATCTGGCTGCATGATTCTTTTTATCATATGGCTCTGATATATTACAGAAGCATGCTGGATATTGTGCATATAATTTTCGATCTTTTTCTCCAATTTTTTGAAAAACCTTGTTGATCAGCCACATATCAAAACTTCGATTCAGATTAAAAAACTTTCCCAATTTTACAAATCCTGACATAAATAGTTTTGTGACAAGTTCCTGTAATTCTTCTACTGGAGGATAATCTGGAAGATCTTCCAGATATTTGTCGTACTGTCTATTAATCAGCTCCCAGAGTTTGTTGCCTTCCTCTTCTCCATATCGTGCTTTCAACCATTTTTTTCTAAACAAAATTCTGGTATATCACTTAATTCTATATGTTCTACCATAAACTTTCTCCCATTATCCATACTGTTTTCTTAGTATCATCCACGTTTCTTCATAACTATTATTTTGTTTGAGATATTCCGAACAGCTGGAATTTTATCTATCACATGATAAATCGACATAAGTTCTTTCATCCCCTCAACCAGACTAACTTCCTGCTGAACAGAGAATTTCGACACAATTCTTTGCAGTTCCATTCCATTCTTAACTCCCCATGTGAATTTTGCATTGCTGCCCTCTATAGATTTTTCTTTCACATGTTTTACAACAAATGGGGACATGGTTTCGACCATTACGGTTACTTTCTGAAATGATTTTTCAATAATAGAAAATATCTTTCTGATATCCTTCTCACACAAATACATAGTAAGTCCTTCAATTATCACCAGAACATTTTCTCCATGATAATCGATATTATCCACGTAGGAATCATCCATTGCGGACTTTGCAATCTGATATATCGGGCCTGTTTCTGGAAGAAACTGACGCCTTATATTTATCGTCTCCGGCAAATCCACATTGTACCAGCGCAGATATTTTCCGTTCATCCGATAACATCTGGTATCCAGTCCGCACGCAAGATTTACAACAACTACATTTTCATGCTTCTTCAAATATTGCTCAACCATCCGGTCTAATACAATTGTTCTTGCAATCACGCCATAGTTCATGGTTTTATCTTTATCCGCTTTGGAAAAGTCATAATCAAGATTTTTCACAAGTTCTACTGCAATTTCGTCGTTTATTTTAGCATTTTTCTTTCTTGTTTCTTTTGCTCTTGCATACAGAGTCTGTACCATCGTTTCCGGCACACCTGTAACATTCACTTTTTCTTTCATTGTCTGTCGCCTTCCACTGAGTTTTTTACTTCTTCTACCCACTCTGCACTATGACAGCAAAACAGTTCTTCATGCTGCATGTTGTGCCTCCGAATATTCGGATTTTTGAAATAAGTCCAATATCTCTTTTCATATTTTTTACCCATCTTTGTAGCGTAAAACACGTGGATAGTTGTTCCCGGCACATCAATTCCATGCTGGACTTTCGTAACCAGATCCGAATAGAACTGATTATAAATACTCTGTTTTGTAATCCACGGACATCCTCCTTTACCGATTCCAAACATATTTAAAAATCCATTATATAATTCTTTTTTAACCTCATCTGTCTTGTTCAGTTTTTTCTGCATAAATTTCGGAAGAGCACCTGTATGTATCATTTTATACATGAAAGGCACTACCATGGATGACTTGATTTTTGCCACAAGACGACCTGCTTCGTCCATATCACTGCTTCCAATGATGCCATGATCTATATGAATTCTTTTTCGCTGGATCAAAAGGGATACAAAACTTCCGCCAAGGGAGCACCCATACGCTGCTTTAATTCTTCCACCATACTTTTTCTTGATTTCCTGCTCAATCTTTTCGCATTCATCTTCCATTGAATAAAATTCTGTTTTCTCATTTGGATCAAATCCATCATAAGAAACTGTTACCGTGTAAAAATAAGAATGTAATCCATCCAGTATATGATCAAAGCTACTATACAGGCAACAGGTACCAGGAAATAAAAATATCACTGGTTTACTACTGTCTCCACTTTCATAAAATTTCATATCTGGCCTCCTTTAGTCTTTTCATATAAGCATAAAATTGCTTATGCAGTTCCCGCATTTCATCTGGTGCTTTCCTGGCATGTTGATACATAAATTTATCTCCAAAGCTACTTTCGAATGTAACAGCAAGCATAATCGTCATAATTGGCAGTGGTAAAAAACGAAAAATATTCATTTTACAAGGTGACAGCCTGCCTGTTTTCGCAAAAAGCTAAAATTTCTTTTCAGTCTTTTTGCTGTTTTCTTCATAGTCTTCCAGTCTTTTCCCGCTCTTTCCGGGCAGTCTGCTTCGTAATATGCATCTGCAATCGGCACCACCATGGCAAGATGACATAACTGCCACATATGCATATTCACTACTTTCTGATATGGTATATGAGCATGCCTTAATATCTCTGAAAGCTGCTTTGTCCTTTCGGATTTATTTCCTGATATTTCTGCAAATGTTGTCGGCTGAATCATCATTGGGGTAAGTGCCGCATCAAGGATACCATCATTATTTATACTTCCGCCTGCTCCTGGAAAAGCCGGCAATATTCTCCCTTTTCCAACAATATCTTCCCATTTTTTATAACTGTCCAATGAATTTACCATTGTAACAATTGTGTTGCTTTTATTATTTTTTAATTCAGCAAGTGCTTCATATAGCTGATTTTCCCTGACAGTTAGCAAAATAAAATCGTAAGCATCATTATCTGACAATTCTCCAAGAATCGTGGCTTCTGCCCGCCTTATATTCTGGTTTTTCTTATAAAGCAGTCCATTTTTCTTTAAAAACTCAAGTCTTTTACCTCTGGCATAAATACTTGTATCATAACCCGCTTCTGCGAATAAGGTCGCATACAAGGATCCAATCACACCTGCACCATAAATCAATATTCTCATAGAAATCCGTCCTCTTTTTCATTTTCAAGAAAACTGCCAATCTCATGTTAGTAATATCTAACTTGCATTTTCGAAAAAACCGTGTGAAAACAAAACTGTAATTCCACACGGTTTCTTTTCTTATGCATTCAGTATATCACTTTTACCTGGTTAATCAACCAAATTTTGTCTTCATAATATTTAAAATTTGCTCATTCTGCCTACTGCTATTTTTCATACAATAATGCGGTCGCAATCCGCTTTTACTACTTGCTCATGAATGCGGTTACTTCGCTGCCTGCGTTCATTTTATTAGCACTCTCCATTTCTTATCATTTTTTGACCACAAATTTACGACATTTACGACAAGTCTGACACTGCTTTACAATACCAGACAAAATGACTGATGTCCCGGAAAGCCTGTAAAACAGCTACTTTCGGAATACACAAGACAGGACAAAAATCGACTTCCATTATCAAGAGGTGAGTGCTGATTATTTGTGATTATTTCTCAGCGCGCCAGTTTCCAGCTCACCGCCTGCTGCCTTGCATCCACAAATCTCTTATAAATACCTTCCTGCTTCATTAGCTGCTCATGTGTTCCCTGTTGCACAATTTTTCCTTTGTCAACAACCACAATCTGATCTGCATGTCTGACTGTTTTTAGTCTGTGGGCAATCATAATAATCGTTTTTTCCTTTGTAAGTGCATCTACTGCATCCATCAGCTCCTTTTCATTCTCCGGATCAACATTGGCCGTTGCTTCATCTAATATAACGATTGGTGCATTCTTCATAATTGCCCTGGCTATGGAAATACGCTGTTTCTCACCACCGGAAAGTGTAGCTCCTCCCTCTCCAATCACTGTATCATATCCATCAGGAAGTTTGCTGATGAAATCATGACAGCATGCTTTCTTCGCCGCTTCCACCACTTCCTCATGACTTGCATCCTGGCGTCCGAATTTAATATTATTCTCAATGGTGTCTGCAAACAAATACACCGACTGAAACACAAATGAGAAATTACTCATCAGACTGTTCATGCTGTAGTCTTTTACATTCACACCTCCAAGTGTCACTTCCCCGGAATCCACATCCCAGAACCTGGCAATCAGATTGCAAAGTGTTGATTTTCCTCCACCAGACGGTCCAACAATTGCTGTCGTCGTTTTCTGTGGGACAGAGAGCGATATATCGTCAATGATCTTCCGTTTGTCATAGGAAAATGAAACGTTAGAAAGTCTGATATCGTAATTTTCCGGATGGATCTCTTTGCCGTCGATATCCATGGTGTCCAGCTCCAGTATTGCATTTGCTTTATCTACACATACACTTACCACATGTAAGAGGGATGAATAATTTCCTGCGCATTCCAGACTGGAATAAAGCATAAATGCTGAGATTGTCATACCAATCGCATAGACCGCACTCATGGTTCCATTGATATAAAAATATGCGCTGCCTGCTACGATCACAGCACCTGTGATTTTTGTTATCACGCTTTGCAGAAAATGATAGGGAACAAACAACATCTCCATCTTTGTATTGACCTTTTCGCATGCTTCATTTGCATCGTTTAATCTTTTTGCCTGTTTTCCGAGCAGGTTGTATGATTTCACCTCTGATATTCCCTGCAGATACTCCATGATCTGGTTTACAAGCTCTGTATCGCATAACACTTTTTGCTCTGAATCTTTTTTCCCTGCATTCTGCATTACAGAATTGACCCCAAAGAAAATAAGTACTCCTGCTGCAGCTATCAGTCCGATTCTCCAGTCAAAAATAAACAGCATAAGAATGATCATTGATGTTTCCAGAATTCCCTGCATTGTCAGCATAACCACTCTCGCAGCCACATCGCCAAGTATTTCCATTGTATTGGTTGTAATGGAAGAAATTTCCCCGATACTATTGGAATTGAAATACCCCATCGGCAGATATCGCAGATGTTCTGCAATCTTGATTCTCATAAAAGCACTTGCATTATATCCTCCCTCTGTCTGAAGCACTGTAGAGTATCTCTTGCAGATTACGTCGACTACAATTGCAAGAACCATAATCGCAACGGAGCCTCCAATATATTTTCCTGTCGGTTTCCCACTCAGCAGACCAATCAGTATGTACATAATAGCCGGAATCTTCATTGCTGAGGCAAGAGCCTCTATGAGTCCGATCACTATCGACAGTTTAAATTTATTGCCATTTTCCCTGCCTGAAAAACGAAAGAATTTTGCCAG
Organism: Blautia sp. MSK18_10; assembly: GCF_020553185.1. NCBI lineage: Bacteria > Bacillati > Bacillota > Clostridia > Lachnospirales > Lachnospiraceae > Blautia > Blautia sp. MSK18_10. Next base: position 24,515 of record NZ_JAJCGT010000007.1, read on the forward strand.
AATCCCAAACATATCATTCTCCCTCCTTCACTGTATCTTTTACAGAAATATGGGCATTCCACATTTCCTTATAAAGCGGGCATGACACCAGAAGTTCCTCATGTGTGCCATGTGCTGTTACATTTCCATCATTTACAACAAAGATCTGGTCACTGTCCTTAACAGTAGAAAGTCTGTGTGCTATTACGATCAGGGTCTTCCCTGCTACCAGTTTTGCGATAGAATTCTGCAGAATTGCCTCATTTTCCGGATCTGTGTAGGCAGTTGCCTCATCAAGAATCACGATCGGAGCATCCTTTAGCATTGCTCTTGCAATGGAGATACGCTGTCTCTCGCCTCCTGACAGATGTCCTCCTGCACCTCCTACAACCGTATCAAATCCATTCTCCAACTGCATGATAAATTCATAGCATCCGCTTTTCTTTGTCACCTCGATGACCTGTTCATCTGTAGCCTCTGGATTTCCCTGTCTGATATTTTCACGTACCGTTTCATTGAACAGATAATTATCCTGTGCAACATATGCAATTTTCCGATTAAAATCTGCAAGCGACATTTCTTTGACATCAACTCCACCGATTTTAATGCTTCCGGAATCCACATCCCACAAGGACGCAATCAGCTTTGCGATGGTCGACTTGCCGCTTCCGGAAGGTCCTACGATTGCATTTACCGTTCCTGCTTTCAGCTCCATAGTTACTCCATGCAGAATCTCTTTGTCGTGATAACCAAATCTGACATCTTCAAGAGTAACGGAGTTATCTTTTGGAACACTTTTACTTTTCTCTGGACGTTCAAGCTCCGGCTGTTCCAGAATTCCTGCCACTTCACCAACAATCACTCCGATCTTGCCAAGATCATCTGTATAGGAACCCACTGTGATCAACGGTCCAACGATTCCAAGTGATAAAATAATGCAGATGACAAAATCTGAAATCGCAAGTGTTCCATTGGCTACATAATGTGCCCCAAACGGCAATACCGTAAGAAGCGTATAAGGTGTGACCACCATCATCAGTCCATGAAAGATCGAGCACCGTTTCATCCAGGAAATAAAGGAATCTGCATAAGCCATAGCCGCCTTTGTAAATTTTGCATAAGAACTTTCTGTCTTTCCAAATGCCTTGATCACTTCGATTCCGTCAATATATTCCACTGCCGCATCATTCAGATCTTTTGTTGTCTGAACCGTTCTCTCGAAGCTTGGTTTATAATCCAGCATCATTCCAAAATAGGAAAGAAATCCCACTATAACCGGCACCAATGACCAGAGTGCCAGTCTCCAGTCTGTCAGGAAGAAATAAATCAAAATCACAATCGGTGCCAGCAGATTGGACGTGAATTCCGGGACAATATGCGCCAGTGTTGTCTCGATACTGTCGATTCTTTCCACCATAATATTTTTAAATGTACCGGAAGGTGTGTCTTTCACATAGCCAAGAGGTACCCGCGCCAGCTTGTCACAGCAGGATTTTCTTATATTTGCAAGTACTGCAAACGTTGCTTTATGTGACAATGCTGTCGAAAGTGAATGAAGCAGTTCTGCAATGATAAACGATAATGCAATCAGAACCGCTTTTGCAAGATATATTTCAAACTCCTTTTCACCATTTAAAAACAGCTTTACTACATCTGCAATAATAAAATACGGCAAAATCTTAAAAATCACATTTCCTATTGCAAGTAACACACTCCACACATAGGCAATTCTTTTTTGTCCGGCCCACGTCAGGATCCAGCTGACTGCCGACTTCTTTTTTTCTTTCACATCTGTTCACTCCTTACGTTCGTTTTATTGTTTCGTTTTATTGTTTTACCTTCTGTTAGTTCGTACTAACCAACATATAATAAAATAGGTGGTTTACTGGCATTAACCACCTGATATTATTATCCAGTCTGAACTTTATTCAGAAATCCAGAACCTGCAACACACATAACCTATTCAGAATTCCTGCATCAGTTATACTGGAAATTCAATATTCCACAATCGTTCCCAGCCACCTGTATTAAATTCTTTCAGTTGATGTACATTTTTCTTTGCAGTCTCCCTGTCTATATCATGCTCAATAATCTGAAATACTGATGAAAAAAATCCCGTATAGATCATATGCATAAGGCTTTCCTCTACAACCGGTATTTTTACACCGGCTTCCTTCATTTTTTCCATATATTTCAGGCTGGACTTCATTTCCCGCTCCACCATATTGTGTATGAATAATTCAAATTTTCCACTGTCTCCGCATTTCAACAATAATCTGAAATTATCATAATGATCATAGATATAATCAACCATCTGCTCCATCCCATCACTGGATGTATCCGACATATTCCTTGTCTGATCACTGGCAGAAAGCTTTTCAAACTCCTCAACGATCTGGTCATAAATCTGATAAATATGTTCCATATAAGGATCCGTCAGTGCATCAAAAAGTGCCTCTTTCGTCGGATAATATTTGTAAAATGCTCCAGTAGTAAGCCCTGCATCTTTTACAATATTTCTTAAAGATGCTCCTGTCAAACCATCTTCCAGAAAATGTTTTCTGGCTGTATCTAATATGTTTTTCTGTGTATCTTCTGCTTTCGTCGACATTCTTTTCGTATCCTCTAAACTTCTTTTCAAAAATATAACAGTGCTATATAGCACTGTTATATTTTAACTCATTACAGAAATTTGTCAAGTCTTGGTGTTTCAATTTTTTATTTTCCTCGTGTATTCAGTTTCCACTCCGCAGATGCTTTCTGCAGTTTTACAGGTCTGTTCTATTCAGACAGATTTTCTTTGCAGAAAAGTTCTATACAGTTCTCAACCATTGTCTAATCATAGTCTGTTGAAATACCTGAGCCAAGCCAGTATTTGCATGCTTCTTCAGATATTGTTCAACCATCCGGTCTAATACAATTGTTCTCGCAATCACACCATAAGTCATGGCGTTATCTTTATCTGCTTTGGAAAAGTCATAATCAAGCTTTTTCACAAGTTCTACTGCAATTTCGTCATTTATTTTAGCATTTTTCTTTCTTGTTTCTTTTGCTCTTGCATACAAGGTCTGTACCATCGTTTCCGGCACACCTGTCACATTCACTTTTTCTTTCATTGTCTGTCGCCTTCCACTGCTTTTTTTACTTCTTTCACCCATTCTGCACTATGGCAGCAAAACAGTTCTTCATGCTGCATGTTATGTCTTCGGATATCCGGATTTTTGAAATAAGTACAATATCTCTTTTCGTATTTTTCACCCATCTTTGTTGCATAAAACACGTGAATTGTTGTTCCCGGTACATCAATTCCATGCTGGACTTTCGTAACCAGATCAGAATAGAACTGATTATAAACACTCTGTTTCGTAATCCATGGACTTCCTCCCTTGTCAATACCAAACATATTTACAAATCCATCAATCAGTTTCTTTCTTGATTCATCTGCTTCATTTATTTTCTTTTGCATAAACTTAGGTAATTTACCCGTGTGTACCATTTTATACATAATTGGCACAATGATAGATGACTGGAGCTTTGCCATAAACGAACCTGCTTCGTCCATATCACTGCTCCCAATGATGCCATGATTTATATGGATTCTTTTCCGCTGAATCAGAAGGGATACAAAACTTCCTCCAAGGGAACATCCATACGCTGCTTTAATTCTCCCACCATACTTTGTTCTGATTTCCTGCTCAATTTTTTCACATTCATCTTCCATCGAATAAAATTCTGTTTTCTCGTTTGGATCAAATCCATCATAAGAAACTGCTACCGTATAAAAATAAGAATGTAACCCATCCAGTACATGATCAAAGCTACTATACAGGCAACAGGTACCGGGAAATAAAAATATCACAGGTTTACGATTGTCTCCACTTTCATAAAATTTCATAGCTAGTCTCCTTCAGGCTTTTCTGACAACACAATGCATCCTCATACCTTTGCGGATTTCAAATTTTTCTACTTTTAATCCTACTTTTCTGCAGCATTTCATGACCACATCTCTTGTTGGAACCCGAACATCTCCATGTCCGCATATATTTGCCAGAGGCATTTCCAATGTATTCATCAGCCATACCAATACTTTATTGTCACTGGTCACATCCCGCAGGATCAATCTTCCATTTGGGCGAAGACATCTTTTTACACTGTCAAAAAATGCCTGTGGATCCGGATAATGATGAAAACTCATAGAACAAATAATTGCATCAAATGAATCATTTTCAAAAGGAAAGTTCTCACAGTCTCCTACAACAAACGTTGCATTTGAAATGTTTTTCTTTTTTGCCTGTTCAATCATGGCCGGAGTCAAATCCAGACCTGTATAATGTCGGTCTGGATATTTTTCTGCTAATAAAGAAATCATCGGAGCCGGTCCACATCCAGCGTCCAATAAATCTCTAAATGGCTCTTTCTCTAATTCTTCCAAAATATCCGGATAGTCCTTCTTACACATTTCGTAAATACCCGCATGGTTACTTTCATATCTTCCTGCTGCTTTTGTAAATTCAGCAATTGACAGTTTTTTGTATTCTTCGTTTTTCATGTTGTTTTCCTCAAATCACACCTGCACCATAAACCAATATTTTCATAGAAATCCGTCCTCTTTACATTGTCCAGTAAATCGCTATCATATATGTTAGTTTTATCTAACCTTGATTTTCTAAAAAACCGTGTGAAAACAAAACTGTAATTCCACACGGTTTCTTTTCTTATGTATTCAGTATATCACTTTTATCTGGTTTATCAACCAGATTTTGTCTCAATTTGTTACGCATTGCGTAGCCATTTGGAAAGACCAGTACATCGTTTTCGAAATATACACCAGAGCACATTCTCTGCTCTAATCTCTTGGTGTTAATCCTACATACATATCTTTGTACTGTTTTGCACTCTTTTCCCAGGAAACATCTTTATTCATATCGCGGATCACCATATCATCCCAGGATTTTCTGTTCTCGAAATAGAGCGTCTTTGCTCTGTTGACCGCGTCGTAAAGCAGCCCGCTTTCATATCTGTCAAATGTAAAACCGTTTCCTGTATTCTCAAACATATTATAAGGCTGAACCGTATCTTTGAGTCCTCCGGTCTCTCTTACAATCGGAACTGCACCATATCTCATGGCTATAAGCTGTGTAAGTCCACATGGTTCAAATCTTGATGGAACCAGAAGTGCATCACATCCTGCATAAATATTGTGAGCCACATTTTCATTGTAAGCAATATATGCACAGAAATTGCCTTTATATTTGTTTTCATAATAGCGGAATGTATTTTCATACTGAGAATCACCAGTACCAAGAACAACCACCTGCGTATGTTCATCCATAATTCCCGGGATTACGTCATTTACAAGATCAAGACCTTTCTGGTTGGTGAGACGTGAAATAAGTCCGATTACCATCTTATGCTCATCTACATCCAGCCCCAGAGATTCCTGGAGAGCTTTTTTATTAATCTTTTTATTCTTTATCGCTGACTTCTCATCATAATCAGCAGCTAACAGCTTATCAGTTGCAGGATTCCAGATATCCGTATCAATACCATTCACAATTCCCAGAATCTTATTGTTGTGATATCTTAAATGCTCTGCAAGTCCCTCTCCATATTCCTCTGTCTGAATTTCCCATGCATAAGTATTACTTACAGTTGTAACTTTATTGCTGTAAGCGATGCCACCCTTTAACATATTGGCATCCAGCCAGTTCTGGATCATGCAGTCCTTATTAAATACATAGTCCGGAAGTCCTGACCAGTATTGAATCATTTTTCTGTCATAAATACCCTGGAACTTCAGATTATGTATTGTGAGTACTGAAATTGCACGTCCTACATCTGTATCCTGAAAACAGGTTCTCAGATAAAGTGGTACTAAAGCTGCCTGCCAGTCATGACAATGTACTACATCAGGAGTCCAGTTCAGATAATTAAGGGCAGCAAGGGCAGCTTTTGCAAAATAACAGAATTTCGGAATGTCATCTATGAGATTCGTATATGGATTTCCCCAGGAGAAGAACTCATCATTATCTATAAAATCATAGACAACCCCATCCTCCTGATATTCCATAATTCCCACATAATACTGCTTTCCATCAGAGCAGAGATTCATATCAAAGGAACCCCTGTATTCCATCTTTTCCTGAAATTTCTGAGGAATACATTTGTATCTTGGAATAATGACCTTAACATCAATGTTTAATTTTGCCAGACTCTTTGGCAGGGCAGACATTACATCTCCCAATCCGCCGGTCTTAACAAATGGATAACATTCTGATCCAATGAAGGCTACACTTCTTCGCGGTCCCAGATCAGGCTGTCTCGTTGGAATGTTCTGTTCATTCTGTTCAACAGATGGCTCCTGAATAATTACGGCTTGCTTAACAGAAACATTCTCTACTGTTGGAGCAACATTCTTAACAGCTTTTTGAGGACTGTTTTTTGCACTGCTTTTTACACTGCTTTTTACACTGCTTTTTACGCTGTTTCTTGCATTGCTCTTTGTATTACTCTTTGCATTGCCTTTGGTACTGCTTTTGGTACTGCTTGTTTGAACTGTTTTTTTTCTCATATCATTGATCTCCCTTTTGCATTTTACAAAGTCCGAAATCTATTACGTCTTAACTAAAATGTCCTCCGGTAAGTTCCTGATAAACATTCATTTTGCAGATATTTATCATTTCCTGTTAATCTCAATTATAACACAAAATGCGCAAAGTAACTATTATTATCTGAAATGCTTCCATCACTTAACTCTTACCTGAATGATACAAGCTGGTTTATTCCTTTTCATTATATCTGCCTCTTTTATTTTACAGATACACTACATAGAAAAAGGGATCTTCCACTCAGTCAATTTGAATAAAAAACATAATCTGTTTTTATTTCACGCATTCCATAATTATCATCTCACATCTGTCATATCCAAGCTGTGAGCTGTTCAGGCACAGTGTGTAATTGCTGGCTTTTCCCCAGTTCTGATCTGTGTAAAAGTTATAATTTGTTCTTCGCCTTTTATCTGTGTCTGCCATCATTTTCACAGCTTCCTTCTCTTTTACATTGTATAAACCAGTGATACGCTTTATTTTTTCCGGCATGTCCCCATGAATAAATACATTCAGCACATCATCCCGGTCTTTCAGTATATAGTCTGCATTTCTTCCAATGATCACACAAGGCTCCTTCTCAGCCAATCCTAAAATAATATTTCTCTGTGCCTCATACACCATGTCCTCCACAGATTTTCCTGTGATATCACGACCGGAAAATGCATATGCGAACAAACCTTTTTTCGGAGATAATTCCGCATTTTCCTGAATATATTCCGGTGATAAGCCGGACTTTTCTGCAATCTGACCAATGATATTTTTATCATAATAGGCAATTCCGAGTTTCTTTGCCACTTCTTCTCCGATAAAACGTCCACCGCTTCCAAATTCCCTGCTGATCGTAATAATTCTTTTTGCCATCTCTGATTCCTCCTAGTTTAAAACATCAACCCTATTTTTTCTGATTTTCTTTAAAAATACATATCCCACAAAACATGAAATTATTTCAGTAATTGGAAATGCCCACCAGATCAACGAAACTCCCATCTGACCATTTCTGACAAACAGAGAAAAGATTCCCGCCAATGGCAGGATAATAATCAGCTGTCTCAAAAGTGAAATCACCAGTGATTCCAGGCCACCATCCAATGCCTGGTAAATTCCCTGATAAGCAACATTAATTCCGGCAAACAAGAAACTCACTGAAATCACTCTCATCGCGGCAATAAAATATTCTCTTGACTGTCCTGCATTAAACAGCATTGCAAACGCTCCGGGGAAAATCTCCGTAATTGCAATTCCCAGAATCATTAATGCAATGGTATAAATAAGTCCATATTTGATACCATCCTGAATTCTCTTTTTACTTCTCATTCCATAAGCAAATGCAATGATCGGAGTGATCGCATCTCGCAGACCAAAAGCAAGGAAGAGAACAAACTGCTGGACTTTATAGAACAATCCATAGGCTGTCTGTGCTGATGGATTGAACTTCAGGATCAGATTCATCACATAAACCATAATAGACATCAGAGCCTGCGCAATAATTGCCGGAAGTCCGATTGCATAGATTTCTTTTATAACACCAGCATTCGGTTTCATGTATTTCGGTCCATGCCCGAATTCCCTGTTCAGTTTCATATGAAAAATAAGCAGTAATACAGCAGAAGCAACCTGACCAATTACAGTTGCGTAAGCTGCACCTTTCACTCCCATTTCAGGACAAGGTCCAATACCATAGATCATGATCGGATCGAGAATAATATTTACAACAGCACCAACCACCTGTCCGATTGTAGAATAAAGAGAACGACCTGTTGCCTGTAATAGCTTTTCAAATAAAGAAAAGAAAATAATACCAAAAGAAATCACACAGCATATCCGCAGATAGCTGACTCCCATTTCAAGTACTTCTGCATCAACTGTCTGTGATGAAATATATACTTTCACTCCAAAAATACCAAACAGTAAGCAGACCACATAAATGATCACACCCAGGAACAGACTGTTTCCTGCTACCTTTGCAGCCTTTTCCCTGTTTCCCTGTCCAAGTGTCCTTGCAAGAAGTGCATTGGTTCCTACACCTGTTCCGATTCCTGCCGCTACCATAAGCATCTGAACCGGAAATACCAGAGTGAGGGCATTTAATGCAGCTTCACTGCCCACTCTCATATTTCCTACAAACGCACTGTCTACAATGTTATAGACCGCCTGCAATGCCATGGATAAGATCATAGGGATTCCCATCTGGATCATCAGCTTATTCACCGGCATATCCTTCATTTTGTTGCTTTCTGCCATTTTACTTTAACTCCTCTCTTTTCTGCACAAAAAAAGTGCGCACCCTGTCACATAAGCTGGACTTACGCTGACAGGCTACACACTTTTTTCATAGCAAATATTCTATTTAACAAAAGAAAAACGAGTAGCATGAAACTGGATTTACGCTCATCTGCTACTCGTTCGTTATCATTATATTTCCTGTTTTCTAAAAAGTCAAACGAAATATTTTTACAATGCATATCAATCTATTTTATTTTGATCGATGTAATCAATAATCGTTTTACAGATTTCCTGTTTTGGCTTTTCAAGTGCAACTCCCAGTTCCATATATAACAGATTTTCTGCTATCTGGAAATACCTTGCATCTGTAGCAGTACATTTTTTCCCTTGTGCAAGTCTTTTCTGCTTCCGCTGATAAATCATTTTTATAATAGCAACTAATGCCTCAGGGTTATTTGCTCTTACTGCTTCTTTATAATTTTGTTCCCTCATTTTTTCATTGTTTGTCCATGCTGTCGGGATATCCGGAATTCGTTTAATCAGATTCCAGGCTTCTTCTTTTGTCAGACATAATCTCAGTCTTGAATCTGAGCTTGAAACAGGAACATATATTTTTTCCTTTTCATCTTCTACTGGTTTCATCAGATAATATAATTTATCGTTTTTTTCATCCTGCGGATTCAAATATAAAATATTTTCTATTTTACAGATACCTGTAACTGATTTGCTGACAAAGTCTCCAATTTCATATTTCACAAAATCCACTCCTTGCTGACTGGCATTCTTATTCCGTAAAAGTATAACGTACAAAAGAACCCTGATTGTCTCCTGTTACTATTACAACATCTCCACTCTCATTGCGTGTGGATTCCAGAATCGGAAATCTTCCATTTTCTTTTACATAGGCTTCCGGGCTAGATGCTTCTGCCTCGATCAAAGTTTTTTTACTGTATTGTTCTCCTCCACACGGATTTATATCCTCAATAAAAATTTCATACTCATGCATATGCATATGCAGTTCCTCCTGAAATTCATTTTATAAAAACAAGTAGCATAACTGTTGTTTTCCGACTCATTATGCTACTCGCCCTTATTTTTATTATAAAGCCATTTTACTTTGATTTCAAAAGCGTTTTTTACTAAAAATGTATCTTCTGTTTTTGGGCATTATTACTATGTATTTTCATATCCTGCGGCATCAGAGGATGGTTACGCAGGGCAAATATCGTATCTTCGTGGATTTCCTGATCATTTTAATACGAAATTTTTTAATTCATCTCTCTTTTTTACATGAAGCTTGTTAAAGATATCTGTAAGATAATGCTTCACGGTGTTTAGGGATACCCCCATGTGTTCTGCGATCTCCCGGTTGCTCCAGTCCCGGCAGGCCAGCATGGCAATGGAAAATTCCATGGTAGTCAGAGCGTCTGTCACCGGTCTGTCTGATGCAGGATTGTGAACCGCCATCCATCCACGGCTGAAGGTAATAACTGCATCCGATATTTTTCTGTACATCTCCGGATTTTCTTTGCGGATGCAGGACTCCAGAAGTCCCTGGAGAAGTCCGTGGAGTTCGATAAACGGCTCGATAAGCTCATCCTTCACTGCCAGTTTCCATGCAGTGAGTATGGCTTTTTCTGCTTCTGCCTGATGCTTCAGACTGATTTCACACATAGCAGTCACACAGTAAAGATATATCATCCCAACAGGATAAATTTCTTTACAGGAAAACAGTGCCGCATCACAGATTCCCAGCGCTCTGCTGTATTCACCTTTCAGATAAAGGTCATGGGAAATTACATTGGCAGCAAAAATTCTCAGTCCCTGAGGCAGACTGCTCATATATTTCTTCATATCCGGCAGTTCCTCTGTAGAGAGATGTAAAAGAACTGTTCCCATATATCCTGCAAATACACAGTATGCTGTATTTCTCTCAGAAGTGGGAGCTTCCATCTCTTTTCTCAGACATTCCCGGATAATCTCAAGGCCACGTTCAGATGCCTTCGCATTTCCCAGTGTAAGATTAGAGTACACATAGAGCATACATGCAGACAGCTTCAGTTCCAGCCGGGAACTCATAATATAAATCTCCACCAGATCACTGCATTTCTGCGCCTGCCCTGTGAAATAATAAAATTCTGCAATAGCGATCTCCCGGAAATCCCTGTCTGCAAAACTCTCTGCTGCTTTTCTTGCATTTCCTGGCTCAAATGCTGTATTTATCAGTGGTAATACTGTATTTTCCGTCATATATCCACTCTGCCATGTCCTTTCTCTCTGTATTTTTTTATATTACCACCTTTTTCCTGTTTTTTCTATAACACTTATAAATTCCCGGAACGAAAAAAATACCGGATCAGGCCTGTTTGGCTCAATCCGGTATTTTTTCATTTTACAGTTAAAACTCCATCAGGATTATTTTACAGTGATTTTCAGAGCTTTGTATACGCCATTCTGTGCATATACCCATATTGTGCAGGTTCCTTTGCCTGTTGCCCTGATAAGACCATCCGGGGTAACGGTGGCTACTTTTGTATTGCTGCTTTCATAACAGAGTTTTCTGTGGCGTGCAATCTTCTTATCTTTCTTTACTTCTTTTGCTTGTATCTGTGCAGTTTTTCCCATTTTCAGGGTGATCTTTGAAACATTCTTTTTGTTTCCAATCTGGGTTACGGAAACAGCTTTTGCATTTCCGTATTTACCGCCTCCGGTGACTGCATGTACAGATATGGATGTGTCTGTCACTACCTTTTTGCCATTTACCAGTCTGTAGGCTTTTACCACATATTTGTAGTAAGTACCTTTTTTCAGATCCTTCTGGGTCCATGTGCTGATATCTCCACCGGTGATAGTGGCAAGCTTCCTGTACTTGTAAGACTTTGTACCTGTATTACAGCGGTTGCCGTATATGAAATATCCATCTGCATCCTTAATGATGTTCCACTGCAATGTCACAGAAGTTTTTGTCTGTTTTACAGAACGGGCTCTTAACCTTCTGAAGCTTGTGGTCTTATTGATCGTGGGTTCATCCGGGACTTTCACTGTGATCATAATGGAAGCTGTAATTTTTCCATCCTCTGTTGTAACTGTGATCTCTGCAGTTCCATTTCCCACTGCTGTTACCTTGCCGTTTTCATCTGTAGTGGCAACTTTTTCGTTATCGGATTTCCAGATCAGTTTCTGTAAATCTGCATTTTCAGGCTCGATCTTTACTTTCAACTCTGTGGATTCACCAATCTTTGTCAGGGTTTCTTTCTCTGCTTCTATGGTGAGCTTCTGGATTTCCACAGGGATTTTCACTGTTACGGAAACTGTCGCTGTGTAACTGCCGCTTACAGATGTTGCGGTGATGGTGGCAGTTCCGTTTTCCACTGCTGTTACCTTGCCGTTTTCATCTACAGTTGCTACTTTCTCATCACTGGATTGCCAGATTACACGCTTATTGTCTGCATAGGACGGTGTCACTTCTGCGGTAAGCTGGGCAGTTTCACCTTTCTTTGTTAAGGTAAGAGTATCCGGAGATACCTTAATGCCTGTTACCGGGTAGCTTGGGGAATAGTAGGTGTCTTTGTAAGTCAGTACATAAATGGAGAATTTATCTGACTTAAAGGTAATCTCGTTAGTACTGCTGTTAAAGACAGGATCTAATATATCAACAGTTGCCTGATTCGTTGCACTGTCCTTATGCAGTCTGAAAATCTTGTACTCCCGGATGGTATAAGGCTGATTATTAATCATTTTATCCGGGATTTTAATCCTGATATTCATATTGATTATCTAAGTTGATCCTGTATATCACTCTTTGGCGTAAAAAAGCACGTACTTTTATACCAAAAAGGCGTGCAAGTCTCGCTCCTCACACGCCATAATAATATCTCTATTCTTCCTTTAATACCTTTTAACGATTATCCCCATTCCAGTTCATTCTGTCTGATATTCCATAGTCCTGCCGTGACAGATAAAGAGCACTTTTATCCGAATACTTTCTTTAACAATTCCATAATATCCTCATTTTTCAGTCCATATCTTTTCAATGAATTTTGATCAAATGGTTCCTGCTCCAGCAAGTCAATAAAACTATGTATATCATTACCTACTGCAATCGGCAATCCTTCTACTTTTTCAAGCATAAGTTCCGATGCAATACGCAAAATATCTTTTTTATGCTTCTTTATGTCACTGGAATCCACTTTTTCACCTAAATCTTTTCGACTTTTCAAATCAAGATACGCTTTTGCCTTGAAAAGTATTATATATTCTGGTCTTAGAACAGAAAGTCCATTTCTTATAACTTTTCCATTAAGAAGTGCCTTATAGTAATCATCATTCAAAAGAATTGCTGATAAACTGGATACTTCATCATCAATATGTATCGGTGTAATTCCTTCCGCGCTTTTAAGTTCAAAATCGCTTCTGCAAAACAATTCGATCATTTTCGGAAATTTATCTTCTTCTGGTTTATCAAACCTATAGAATTGAGGGTTACTACCATTTGTTGCTTTATTTCTATATTTCCCATCAACGATAAACTTCCAAAATTTCTCTCCAAACTCCGGAGTTAATGCTTCAACAATCAAAACCATATCCAGATCTCTTGTAGCCCTGAAATTCACTTCATTGCTCTCAAAAAGAATATCGCAGGCTGCGCCACCTATTAAAACATACTGTTCTTCATAATCTGCAAAGTACTTCCAAAATGTATCTAATCCTTTGACCATACATATTCCTCCAACATCTCATTAATAGAAATATCAACTCGTTCCTCTTCTTGTTCATCTCCTGTCAGTGACAGTACTACGCTTAAAGGATCTTGAAATCCTTTTCCCAGAAAATCAATAAAATATCCCAGTTCCAAGACAACACAGCCAATTTCTTCCAATTCACTCACTTGTTTTTCCGCTTTCACTCCACTATCTTTTAGTTCTTTCTTCGTCACGGCATAAGTAGGATAAACATTATCGGACAAAAGAGAATACTCACATAAAGCAGAAATACCTGCTTTCTTTTCAAATTTTATATCTTCTCTCAAAATAAATCTTCGAATTACTGGATTTCTTAATACCATCTTAATCTGCTGCCATAATTGTTCTCGTTCATCCGGAATATCGATGACTCTTGATTTACCTTTCATACCCAACACATCAATATTTAAATATTCCAGTTCATCAAAACACCGGCTTGCAGATTTTGTTGACACTTCCAATCGTTTCGCCGCATCAGATACTTTTACTTCATTCCATCGTTCATAAATGGCCATTAGAAGCATTTTTTGCGTCAAAAATGAAATCAAATGAACTGGTGCCAACTCTCTTTCATTTTCTTTACTCAGCAAATATCCAATAAACGGGAGAAATACCTGCTTCCTATCTATTACAAAAGGAATTCCTTCTTCTATCATCTTTTCTTTTATATAAAATGTTGTTCGATCAAGAAAAACTGCACAGTTTAATCCTGTTATTTTTTCCACGCCAGCTCTGTCTCTACGCAAAACAACAAGTCCGATATCATCTTTGGGATGAATAGCCATCCATAATACACCATTAGTCTCTACTGTAAAAATGTCATATCTTCCACGATATGCTAATGGAAGTTTTTTATATACCTCTTTATTCTCTGTCATTATTACATTTTGCCGTAATGTTTTTTCCAAAAATTCTCTCATACTAATCGCCTTTTTATAAATGTGACTTTTTTTACGTCGCATTTATAATTTATCATATGTTGTTTAATTTTTCAAGTAAAATGTAATTACATAATCATAGACTTTTGAAGGTTCCATACGAATTATCTGATAGAGAAGCGTTTCAGAAGGAACCTGGAACCAAAAAGTGTCCCCGTATAGCAAAAGCAGTGGCAGATATTGCCTGAAAAACCGCCTGGGAAAAAGTTTCATTTTGATACTTTGTATGTTAAAATGAAACATATCGTATCAAGTGAGAGGTTTTACAGATGTCTAAAAAGAAATATAATCTGAATACAATTTACATCTCTGAGCGTCTGCAGGAGAATCTGAAGCCGATTTCACAATCTGCATTCACTGCTGTGACCGCTCCCATGGGATATGGAAAAACAACTGCTATCAACTGGTATCTGGACAAACAGAGCAAAAACGGAAATTCCTGTGTGATCCGGATCAGTATTTATTCTGATAATCTGTCTGTTTTCTGGCAGAGCGTTCAGAAGGCATTTGCCTTTGCAGGGCTTGATTTTCTGGATAATTATGTTTGCCCCTCAGATGTTGCCAGTGCCGGGATGCTTGCTGATGAGCTTTGTTATGCCCTGAGCGGGCAGACCTCTTACTACATTTTTATTGATGATTTTCATCTGCTGGGTGAACCTCATGTTGCAGATTTTTTTTGTATGCTTGCCAACAGACTGCCTGAAAATATCCACCTGATCGTATCCGGCAGAAATGCTTTTCTGTCCGGAAAAGAAATTCTCCGTCTTGGCAAAAAGTTATATCAGATCCATACCAGGGATCTGTGTCTGAACCGGCGGGAGCTTTCTGTCTATACCCATCGCTGCGGTGCCAGCCTGAACGAAGATCAGCTGAATACGCTTCTCTATTCCAGTGAAGGATGGTTCTCTGCAGTCTATCTGAATCTCTGTACCTTTTTTGAGAGCGGACATTTTCCTGACCATACTTCTAATATCTATGATATGTTTTCCTCTGCCATGATCGCACCTCTTTCTGATGCGCAGCAGGAATTTCTCACTGTTATGGGACTTGCAGATGAATTTACCGTTGAGATGGCTCTTTTTATTACAGGGAATCAAGAAGCCGGACAGATTCTTTCCCTTATGACCAGACAGAATGCTTTTATCACTCCTTTGCCCGATGGAATCAGCTTCCGTTTTCACCATATGATGAAGGAATGTACACAACGCGCCTTTGCCATGCTTTCCCACGAAAAACAGGCAGATTTTCGGAATCGTTACGGACAATGGTATGAATCCCAGGGACAGTTTCTGCAGGCACTTTCTGCCTATAACAAGGCTCTTAACTATGATGCTGCACTTGCTGTTATCCAAAAGGATGCAGGAATCCTTCTGGCTTCTCTTTCGCCGGAAAAGGTTCTCGCATTTCTTGATGCCTGTCCAACAGAAATCCTGAAGAACAGGCCTCTGGCCCTTCTCGTATTAATGCGCCGTATGTTTACCTGGCATCAGATTCCCAAAATGCTGGAACTGAAGCAGCTTCTGACAGATACCATAGCTGAAGATAACACTTTGTCCGAAGATGAACGAAAGAATCTCTCCGGAGAATGTGATCTCATTATGAGTTTTCTGATGTATAACGATATCACCGGTATGAGCGTTCTGCACCGTCAGGCCAGTTCCAAAATGACCAGACCTGCCATCAGTATCCGCAATACAGGAAGCTGGACCTTCGGTTCTCCTTCTGTTCTGATGATGTTTCACCGCAGATCCGGAACTCTGGACGCAGAACTGGCAGCTATGAATGAGTGTATGCCCCATTATTACAGGATCACCCAGGGGCATGGACAGGGTGCGGAATTGCTTATGAATGCAGAGGCAGCATTTATGCAGGGAAATTTTTCAGATGCCCAGATCCTGCTAGAGCAGACTTATTCCACCATTGCATCAAACGGACAGCACAATATTTCGCTCTGCTGTGATTTCCTTGCTGCAAGGCTTTCCTTTTTTCAGGAGAGTGTCACCTTTGTGAAGAACCCTGAAGTAAAGCGTAAGGAGCTTCTGTCTCTCCACAATATGATGTGGATGAATATTTTTGACAGTACTTATGCTTACTACTATGCATTGATTAGAATGCCGGAAAAGATTCCTGCATTATTTAAAGACCATATGTTATCCACTGTCAGCTTTCTTTCTCCCTGCAGACCTATGATGGAAATGATCGAGAATCAGGTCTTTCTTTCACAGAAAATGTACGCAAAAGTTATAGGCAGAAGCGAAACGCTTCTGCCTGTCTGTGAGAAAATGCACTATGAACTTGTGTCTCTCCACGTTCAGATCCAGACCGCTGCTGCTTACGCAATGCTGGGCAAACATCATGATGCACGACAGCTTCTGCAGAAAGCCTTAGGACACGCCATGCCGGATGGCTTTCTGATTCCTTTTGTAGAAAATTATACCTATATCAAGGACGTGCTGAGCAGTATTAATTCCATAACACCAGAGCCTTTCACAGACCGGATCCTTTCCCTTGGTTCTGTTTATGAACAACACTGTCTCCGTCTGTCCAGCCGTAATTCCAGACCTGAGATCCTGAATGTGCTGAACAACAGAGAAGCAGAAATCGCAGCTTTGATCACTGACCGTCTGAGCAACCGAGAAATTGCCGAGAGGTTATTTCTCTCTGAAGGCACTGTGAAGCAATATATCAACCAGATTTATTCCAAGTTGATGCTCAACGGCGATACACGCACCAAAAGGAAACAACTGGCAGAGCTGATTTCTTCCATAAACAAGGGCCTTACCTGACACTTTGAGAAAAAAAAGCAAGGAAATTCACATGACCAAAGTCTTGCGATTTCCTTGCTATTTTGCAAGAATTACAAATTTAAAGTTTTTTACTTATTTGCATTTCTGTTTCCTTGAGAATATCCTCGGAAATCTCAGTTTTATTCAGCATCATGTCTGCTCCCGGATTACGATAGAAGGAAAAATCCCTATCTCCATCCGGATATGTATGTACCATAGCAAGCGTAGTATGAATTTTTTCATCTGTACATAATCCAATGTCATCAATTCCTGCTTCTTTTATGGCTGCTCTCAACTGATCTCCAAAAAAATCATTACCAACCTTACCAATAAATGCTGCATTATGTCCCAATTTATAACGCTTTATTATAATAAATCATATTTCACTATATCAAGCTTAGCTGCACCATCAGCAAAGAAAGAAATCCCCTTTGCTTCCTGCTTTGTAAGAATAACCGCAGACATAACCTGCTCGCCGTCATTAATAAATACTTCCACACTAAACTTATCCAAAATCACACGCAGTTTTAGTTCATTGCTGTCACCGTTTACCAGACAACTGCTCTGATGAACCAGCGCCCGTTCGCTTCCTGAGAATTTTCTATCGATTTTTAAAACAGATTCATCCGGACGGAAGCATAATGTAGAATGATATTTCTCATTCTCTGCAAAACAGAGTTCAAATTTTTTATAAAGATTGTCTTTATCTGCCGGTCGTATCACAAGTTCCAGATCTACCGTTCGTCCTTCAATCTGATCCAGTGTGAGCCTGGTATCTTTTATCACAACATTGTTATACTCGACTTTGTTTGCACGCATGGCATTAAGTTCTCTGATCGGAACCTGATACAATCTTCCGTTTTTAACAGACAGTTCTCTTGGAAGACTCATTTGTGCGAACCATCCAGAGTCATTGCATCGATATGCAAGCGTATCCCAGTTCTGCATCCAGGCGATCATAATTCTTCGTCCATCCGGTGCAAGCAGTGTCTGCATTGCGTAATAGTCAATTCCGTAATCAACACCTTGACAAAACTGTTCCTTTAAAGTATGTGTCTCAGGATCCAACTCCCCAATAATACATAACGTTCCATTTCCATTATGAAATTCTAATCCTTCCGGAAGCATATCCTGTGGACTTGTCAGAAGCACATATTTGCCGTCCAATTCAAAGAAATCCGGGCATTCCCACATTTTTCCATAACGATTTTGATTCTTTGCCAGAATGCTTACAAATTCCCATTCAAAGCCATTTTTACTTCTGTAAAGAAGGATCTGTCCGCTTCCATCAGCCGGACGACTTCCTATAACACAATAAAAGTTTCCATCGTTCCCTTTCCAGATTTTGGGATCACGAAAGTCTACTTTACTAGCCCCCTTTGGAAGATCTTTGGCTGTCAGAACCGGATTCTTATCATACTTTTCATAATCCTTACCATCTCCAACTGCCACTGCCTGTGTCTGAATATCCCTTACAGTTCCGTCTTCCAGTTTCTCCTGATTTACAGAAGTATACATAAGCAACTGTCTGCCATCCTCTAATTCTATGGCACTTCCTGAAAAACAGCCGAATTTATCATAATCTTCATCCGGTGCCAATGCAGTCGGAACATAGTTCCAATGCAATAAATCCTTACTCACTACATGTCCCCAGTGCATACTGTCCCAATGTGTGCTATACGGATTATACTGGTAGAACAAATGATACTCTCCTTTATAATAGGAAAATCCATTTGGATCATTCATCCAGCCAACATAAGGAGTTATATGAAAGGCTGGTCTTTCTTCCTCTTTGATCTGCTGTCCCTGTATAAATTCATATTTTCTTGCCTTTTCCAACATTTCGCTCATATAGTTCCTCCTGTCAAAATGATATCTTCTCTTATTTTTCACTGCTTAATGAATCCTGATACTGGTCAAAATATTTTTGCTTGATTGAAAGGTAATCGGAAAGCCCGTACTTCTCCATTTTTTTCAGATAAGAATCCCATTCTTCATCAATTCCTCCGTTCAGGATCCAATCTGCTTTCTTCTGTTCTGCATATTTCTTAATATCTGTATCATACTGTGACACTTTGTTTGTATCATCAATACTCATAAATACATTAGGATAAACATATTTGCTGTTCATATCCTGTAAATATGTCTCATGCATATTATCCAGACGCCATTTCGCATCTTCCGGCTGTGTTACATATACGTCATAATATTCATTTAATATAGCGAGAGGACCATTTACAGATTGCGCTTCACGTACTTCCACCGGTGACTGATCTCCTAAGTCCATATGCTTTAACATTTTTTCGCCATCTTTGTTTACAGACAGCTCAAAAATATTAAAGGAATCCTTCTCTCCATAGGTTCCCCAGTTATTTTGCGGAGACTGAAGGGGTGCATACATCTGATCGATCCATGCGGCAGCAAGTGCCGTGTTACGGCAGCTGGTAGTAAGCACACATCTTCCTCTGTCAAAACCGCTGGTCTCACTGTTGTTCTGTCTGGTGATATTTCTCATTCCATCCGGTCCGGTCAGTGCCGGAAGCATCACATAATCCGTATTGTTGTCTATATTAGCAATATCCCATGTGAAGCAAAGTCCATAACGGTGATTCTTTCCTTTTGCAACATAAGTAGACCATTCCTGTGTAAATGCTTCCGGATCGATCAGATTCTCTGTCACAAGTTTATGCAGCCATTTGATACCTTCTTTGTATCCTTCCTGAACCGTTGTATAAATCACCTTACCTTCATCTGTTACAGCAAAATGATCTCCTGTGTCCCCATAACCATCTCCGAATCCATTTATTAAGATTGAAGGATCCTGATCTCCGTTATTAATAATAAATGACATCGGTATTACATCACCTTCAATGGAAAACTCTTGTTTCAGATCATCTGCATGATCTCGAAATTGAATCAGTACCTGCTCCAGTTCATCTGTTGTGGTTGGAATCTCAAGACCAAGATAATCAAGCCATTTCTTATTAATATAAGGAATATCTCCAATGGCCTGAATTGCTTCTTTTCCGGAACCAAGCTGTTCAATCCACGGAAAAGAGTAAATATGTCCATCCGGTGCTGTACACATGGTTCTGTATTCCGGGTATTTTTCAAATACAGCCTGAAGGTTTGGCATATATTTGTCAATCAGATTTTCCAGCGGAATAATTATTCCCTGCTTTGCATAACGCAACAGATCATAATCACTCATGCCTGCATTAAACAGTCCATCCGGCAGATTTCCAAACTGAGCCAACGCCAGATTCTTTTTATCTGAAAACTGATCTGATACAAAGCAGGTCCAGTCAATATGAACATTTGTCTGTTCTTCCATTCTCTGGAAAATCACTCTTTTATTTGGATCCTGTGTTGAAGTGGCCGGTGCACTGGTAATAAAAGAAAGCTCCTCTGTTTCTTTCAATGGAAACTGTACATCCGATACCGGTGTATCCGGATTAATCTCAGCATCAAGCCTCTGCTGTTTTCCACACCCCATTATACTTACCATCATTGTTAAAGAAAGTCCAAGTGCAAGCAAACTTCTTACTCTGTTTTTCTTCATATCTGTATCATTCCTTTCTTTAGCCTTTTACCGATCCAACCATAATTCCTTTATCAAAATATTTCTGGAAGAATGGATACATCACTAAAAGTGGTAAACTTGATACTACAATTGTTGCATATTTCAACTGTTCTGCTACCTTTGCCATCTCTGCTGTGCTTTGGATATCTGCAATCATTCCCGGCTGTGGAGTATTCTGCACCAGGATTGAACGCAGTACCAGCTGCAGTGGCTGAAGATTTGCATCGTTCAAATAAATCATCGCATCAAAGTAGCTATTCCACATTCCGACAAATGACCACAGTGCCAGTACTGCAATGATCGGTTTACATACCGGCATCATAATTTTGAAAAAATGCTGAATTTCATTAGCACCGTCAATTGCAGATGCTTCTCTTAATTCTGCCGGAATTGACTGATAATAAGTTCTTGCAAGAATCATATTCCAAACGTTAAATGCTCCCGGAATCAAAACCGCCCATACTGTATTTACC
This sequence comes from Blautia sp. MSK18_10, assembly GCF_020553185.1. Taxonomy (NCBI): domain Bacteria; kingdom Bacillati; phylum Bacillota; class Clostridia; order Lachnospirales; family Lachnospiraceae; genus Blautia; species Blautia sp. MSK18_10. The sequence goes on from NZ_JAJCGT010000007.1 coordinate 45,847, forward strand.
ATATGCAGCTGATTGATCAAAATAAATGTTGGAATCATTCCTCCCCCAAAAAACATTGTGATCAGAAAAATCAGATTAAAAAATTTTCTTCCCACAAATTCTTTTTTAGACAGAGGAAAGGCTGCCAGTAATGTTACAAAAACTGAGATCACTGTAAATACAAATGAATACAGAAAAGAATTCAAAAATCCGCGCCAGATCATCTCATTCTCCAGTACTCTTCTATAAGCATCCAAAGTCCAGTCCTTAATATCAGAGCTCAGTCCCTGATTATTCAAAACAGTAGGATCCATAAAAGATGCAAGCACTACATATATAATTGGAATCGCAATAGAAAGTACAAACAGTCCAAGAATCGTGAATCCAATTCCAAGGATCAGACGATCTGTCCTTGAATATTTTCTCTTCTTTTTCTCCATCTTCTCTTCCTCCTATAATCCCTCTCCATCATTCAGCTTCTTTACAACCCAGTTTACAAAAATCAACAGAATTACATTTACAACTGAATTAAACAGACCTACTGCCGTAGAATAACCATAATCACCGTTCAAAAGACCGATGCGATATACATATGTAGATAAAATTTCTGATGCCGGCAGGTTCATATCTGTCTGCAATGCATATGCCTTCTCAAATCCAATGCTCATAATATTTCCTGCCTGCAGGATAAACTGAATTACAATAATGTTCTTAATCGCCGGAAGCTCCACGTACCAGATCTGCTGCAAAAGGTTTGCACCATCCATAACTGCCGCTTCTTCCAACTCTTTGCTCGCATTAGATAATGCTGCAGTATACATAATAGATGCCCAGCCTGCAGTCTGCCAGATTCCACTTGCTATATAAATAGTACGGAAAGCAGATGGCATTGTCATCCAGTTTGTGCTAATCCCAAGCAGCCTGTTCAAAGGTCCTACCGGTGATAACAGCATACGAACCATACCACAAAGTACTATTACAGATATAAAATTCGGCATATAGATCAGAAGCTGTACTTTTTTCTTGATCCCTGTTTTTTGAATACGATTCATAAGTAATGCCAGAATAATCGGAACCGGAAATCCCCATAATAATCCATAGATACTCAGCTTTAATGTATTCATCAGATAGTTCATAAAATCCGGTGATGATAAAAAACGTCTGAAATATTCAAGTCCAACCCATGGACTTCCAAGTACTCCCTTGATTACATTATAATCTTCAAACGCAATCAAAAGCCCTCCCATCGGAAGATACTTAAAAATGATTGTCAGTAAAAGTCCCGGCATTAAGAAAAAAAGATATAACTGCCAGTTTTTCTTCACATACGTAACCTTATTTCTCCACGTCTGCTTGCTTACGGGCTTTGCTTGGTTCTGCACTGTTTTCATGCACTTTTTCCTCCATTCCTTTCATACATTGTTCATGGAACCGGTTAAGTAACCGGTTACTTTATAATCTGATGTTACTACATCACACACTCTCTGTCAACACTTTTCTTCATTAAAATAACCGGTTACGTAATCGGTTATTTTAATATTGCCTTTTTGTATAATAATTGCTATACTAAAAAAAATATTTGCATTTATTTATAAGGAGAATAAGTTTCATGTCAAAAAAACAGGTGACATTTGCAGATATTGCAGCATATACCCATTTTTCAAAAACTACAATATCAAGATATTTCAATCATCCTGATTCCCTTACACTTGAAAATCAGGAAAAAATTTCTCAGGCCCTTGATATCCTTGGCTATAAAAAAAATAAACTTGCAAAAGTTCTGGCGAATGGAAAAAGTGAATTTATCGGAATCATTATTCCGAATCTTTATCTGCATTATTATTCTGAAATGCTGACACAACTGCTGTCCAGCTACAGTGATTATCACTACAAATTTCTCGTCTTTAGCAGTGAACATGGGGCTGAAGAAGAACAGCAATATATTGAAGAGCTCCTATCCTATCAGATTGAAGGTCTCATTGTTTTAAGTCATACGCTGTCATCAAAACAATTATCCTCCTATCAGATTCCCATCGTTGCCATTGAACGTGAAGCGGAATATATCAGCAGTGTTACCACTGACAACTATATGGGTGCGCTTCAGGCTACCACTCTGCTGATCCGTGATAAATGTGATATACTGATCCACATCAATGTCAATGTTGAGAAAACAGTTCCTGCTTACGACCGTATTCGCGCATTTAAGGAAACCTGTGAAGAATATCAGGTTCCTTATGATATTGATCTAAGTGTAAGCGGTAATTCTTATCAGGAAATTTTAAATGAAATAAGACGCATTTTTACAAGAATAGAAGAGAAATATCCCAATCAAAAAAAAGGTATTTTCCTTTCCAACGATACTTATGCAAACATGTTTCTTAACCTGATTTTCCAGAAATACCGAGAATTACCCTCTTTCTATGAAATCATAGGATTTGATAATTCTCCCATTGCCAGTGAGGCAATTCTCCCAATCACAACCGTTGGTCAGCAGATTGATATTATTGCACAAACTGCCATGGAGCTTCTGGTTCAACAGATGGAAGAACAAAAAAAACGTTCCCCTAAACCACTGGAAAAGCCTGTCCATAAACAGATTGCTCCGGTATTGATTCGCCGTAATACAACCAGTTAAAACTAACTTATTTTGGCAAAAAGGCTATTGCACTAATTACTCAGTGCAATAGCCTTATATTAAATCTTATCATTCAAGCGGATATTCGTAATCCGCTTCGCTACTTGCTCATAACCGATTCCCTCACCTTTTCCACTGATAACGGTTGTTGTCATAATACACTAAATATTGATTGTAATTATCTTATTCCATATGATCTTTTTCAGTTATTTTGCGAATAACCCGGCATGGATTTCCAGCAGCCAGACTATATGGAGGAATATCCCTTGTCACAACACTTCCTGCTCCTATTACACATTCCTCTCCTATGGTAACACCACCACAAACAACCACATTGGATGCCAGCCAGCAATTATCTTTTATAGTAATTGGTTTCGCCTATTCAAGATTATAAAAGCTTCCATCTTCTCTTTTTCTGCTATTACGTTCTTCAGGTAAAAATGGGTGCATGGGAGTTGCCAATGTGACATTTGGACCAATCATCACATTATCTCCTATATGTACTTCACATACATCCAAGCAGGTGAAATTAAAAATTGTTCCAATTCTTTATCCGTTGGATCATATAACTCTCCACTTATCATTTTTTCTCTTTCTGTCATTTCTGATAACCTCCAGTAAAAATTTTATTACCAAGTTAGTTATTTCCGAGTACTTGATAAGTTGTTCCTACTGCAATAATATATAGATAAGGAGAATCACTGTCAATGCAATCGTAAAAATTTGCGATTGATTTTTTGATTAATTTTAACTGTGTTATGGTCAAAAATCGTTTCTAACTCATGGGATTGTAAAACAGATTTTTGTACCCATCTATCAGGGCAAAATAACTGATATCTTTTAATTTAGACGCAGTGAACTCACGGTCAACAATAATCATCCCTTTTCGCGCAATGAGATTTCTAATCTATTCTTCATAGTTCAAAAATGGTTTTATCGGTTTTAATGCTTTTTCTATCGCTATAAAAATCTGCGTATATAAAAAAATGGAGGACCCTTAGGTCCTCCGTCCGGTCGCAGGCATCGCAAGTTTCTGCAACCTGATCACTGACAAGCATTTTAATACGAGCCTTTCTAAAAGACAAGTGCTTTCTGCGAACATTGTCCATTTGCACCATGACTCCTGCATTAGTTCCAAGATTACTTATAAAAACAATCTACAGTTTGGAAAAATCTATTCCAAACCAATTGGCAATTTTGCTTTGAATGTTCTCTCTTTCAAGCAGGTTCAATGGTTTTCTAATAATATCTTCTTGTTTCTACCTTAAGATATTATGAGAAAGAATGCTTTCCCTATTAAAGACTTTCAGGATAAATTCCAACAAATGAGAGCAGCGGAAGTACACGGAAATCATGTAAAACAATTTTCACTTTCTGGGCTTTTTGCCCCTTAACAGAAATGATCTTCTTATAACCAATTACCGTTCCTGTGTAAATACTGTTCCATATTTCCCCCTCTTTAACAAATATCTCAAATTTTTCCACTCTCTGACTATAGCAGACAGCCTCTTTTAATACCAGATACCCTAAGTTGTATGAACCGTCCAGACAAATGGTTATTTCTACTGGCAGTTCGCTGCTTTCAGGCTGAAACCAGGTTTCTGAAGTATCATCTGTCAAATCAGAAACCGGATGCGTCGGATCTTCATTTTCTGAAAAAATATGTGCTGTACTCATTAAATTATGAGTAAAAGATTTCTTTTTCCAACTTCCAAATTCTTCCAGACGTTTAACATCATTTTCATGAAGAAGCCCGTTTGGCATAGGTGGAATATTTAACAAAAAGGTTGCATTTCCTCCAACAGCCCCAATATAGATATAGATCAGCTCCTCCAGACTTTTCACCTGATCATCTTCTTCTGGATGATAAAACCATCCAGGTCTTATAGAAGTATTTACTTCTGCCGGATACCAGATCAGATTCGTTTCACCTTCAAGCGCTCTTCTGCTTCCAAGATCTTCCATGTCGCTGGTGATCCGGCGCATTCTAAATTCCTTATCATCGGTCTGCTGGCTTCTTTCCTGTACACTCTCTGCAAGTGCTGTACGTGCAGGAACAACACTCCACTCAGATTTTCTTACATCGCCAGCTTCATTTCCGCACCACCTGATATCCGGCCCACACACACAGATACATGCGTCTGGCTGATATTTTCTGACACATTCATAATAGCGTTTCCAGTCATATATCTGTTTTTTTCCATTTGGTCCTTCTCCGCAGGCACCATCTAGCCAGACACTAAAAATATCTCCATAACCGGTGAGAAGCTCAGTCAGCTGTGCCAGATAGTAATCATCATATTCTTTTCCGCTTCCGTAACAAGGCTTGTTGCGATCCCATGGTGAAAGATAAATTCCAAATTTCATCCCATAACGACGGCATGCTTCAGACACTTCCCAGACCACATCTCCCCTTCCATTTTTCCATGGACTGGAGACAACGCTATGGCTGGTATATCTGGTCGGCCACAGGCAGAAACCATCATGGTGTTTACAGGTAAGGATTACCCCTTTCATACCTGCATTTTGTGCTGCTGACACCCACTGGTCTGCAACAAACTCTGTAGGATTAAAAATTTGTGGTGTTTCTGTTCCATCGCCCCACTCACGATTGGTATATGTATTCATTCCAAAATGAAAGAACGCATAAAACTCTGTTGCCTGATAGGCAAGCTGGCGGCTGGAGGGAACTATTTTTATTAATTCCTGATCAGTTGGCATTTTATTTCCCCTTTCATTTTACCCTTTTAACCCGCCTGCACCAATTCCCTGAAGCAGATATCTTTGTCCAATCAGATAAATAATGATTGTTGGAATCATAATAATTACAAGTCCTGCAAACAGTGCACCCCAGTCCGTGGCATATTTCTGCACTTCAAACAAGTTTGCCATTCCGATGGGAAGAGTTTTCTTTGCATCTTCCGTGAGAAGAACAAGTGCCAATGGATATTCATTCCAGAAGCCCATGGCACTTAACATCGTAATGGTCGCAATTCCGGGTTTTGCAAGAGGCACCATAACTCTTGATAGCAGTTGGATATTAGTAGCACCGTCAATTCTTGCAGATTCCTCGTAATCTCTGGGTACTGCAGACATAAAGCCCTGTAAAGTAAAGATACAAAAAGGAAACTGCATAACTGCATAAACAAGGCATAGTACCGGCAGGTTATTTAATCCATTCACAGCCTGTAATTCCAGAAACAAAGGAATCATAATGTAGGTAGCCTGCAGAAAAATACATGCCATATAAATGGCAGAGATCAGTTTGCTGCCCGCAAAACGGTATCTTGCCAGTACATAAGAAATGGGAATAACCAGAAGCAATAGCAATACAGTGGAAAACACAGTCACAAATATGGAATTTCCAAAATAAGCGGCGATATTTGCTTTCTGCCATGCTGCCACAAAATTATCCAAATTCAAAGCTGTGGGCAATGCATAGGGATCTGTCAAATATTCTGCATTTGTCTTAAACGCAGACATCAGGTTCCAGAAAAGCGGGTACAAAAAGATAACGGTAAACAGAATCATCAGGATTCTGATACACCAGGTTCTTACAGTTTTCATCAGTCTCCCTCCTATTCTTTTTCAGATGATACTTTTTTAGAAATCATTGCAAGCACAATTGCAAGAATCAGGGTAAACATGGCGATTGCCATGGCATATCCAAAATTAGCGTTTCGCATACCCTGCGTATACATATACTGTAAAAGCACACTGGAAGCACCGTTTGGTCCACCGCCTGTCATAACGTTGGACAGAGTAAAACTTAAATTGATAGTACCAGACAGGGAAAGTATATAGGTCGTTCCAATGGATCTGCGAAGCAGAGGAATGGTAATCCTAAAGAACTTCTGCACTCCTGTTGCACCGTCAATGGAAGCAGCTTCATAAACCTCCTGGGAAATCCCGTCAATGGAAGCCACATGCATAACCATATAATAACCAATAGCCTGCCACACCAGGGCTGCACCGATACACCAGAGAGCCGTTTTTCCCTCTCCAAGCCATGCGTGTTTCCAAGTGGAGAGATGGAACAGATCCAGCATATGATTCAGAATTCCTCTTGTGGGATTAAACACAAAAGACCACACAATACCAACTACAGTCATGGAAACAATACTTGGGAAAAAGAATATGGTCCGGTAAAATGACTTTTCCTTGAGCTGTCCCTGAGTAAGGATAAATGCAAATACAAGACTTAGAAATATGGTCACAGCCGGGATTACCAGCATCAGCTTAAGAGTATTAAACAGTGCCTGAAGAAAATCCTTATCCTGGAACATATACTTGTAATTATCCAAAAATACAAATTTGCTGTTAAAGCCTACGCTAAGTGCAGTGGAACTGGTAAAAGACAGATAAATGGCATTTACCATAGGCACAATCATAAAAACAATGGTTAAAATCAATGCAGGAAGCGTACACAGGGCTATAAATAATCTGGGCTTCTTTACCACGCTTGTTCACCTCTTTAAATTTAAAGTATTTAATAAATGTGGATGACATCACCGATTGGCGATATATCTGTTCAGGGTTACAAAAGGCTGCTGCATAGCATACACTGTGTAGCAGCCTTTCCATGCTTTACCGTTTTTATCCGGCTGGTATATGAAGTTTAGTTAGCAGCTTCCATATCAGCACGAACCTGTGCAAAAGCATCTTCCACATTCTGTGCCCACTCTTCCACTGTCATTTCATCATTCATAACAGATGTAATCGGATTAAATATCTCATCTTTCGGGTTAACCTTGCAGTCAGCCGGAACTGCTGCGAAGCTCATAATCAGGGAGGAGGCATTTGCCTCTTCGTAGATTCCGTACATGTTGTAGATTGCAGTAGACAGCTTATCTTTTGCTACTTCACGGGCACTCTTGGTAGCATAGAGGGCACCGGAAGCTTCTGCAAAAGCAGATACAGATTCATCACTATACAGGAAACGAAGAAATTCTTTTGCAAGTTCTGGATTCTTGGCAGCTGCCGGAATGGAAAACTGCTCGCAGCTGTCAAATACATAGTGCACATCGTCTGCGTTCTCGGTCGGGATCGGAGCCATTGCAAATTCAAATCCATCTTCTCTTGGCGCATCCTGCATCTCATTTTCCATCCAGGTTCCGTTTGTGATAAATGCAGCTTTTCCAAGCATCATCTCTGTCTGAGACTCTGTATGGTTCATACCAACAGTGCCCTCTAACAGATAGCCTTTATCTGCAATCTCTTTAATATGACTTAAAGCCTTTAACACACCCTCATTATTAAAGGAACCTTCTTCGTAATTGGCAATCTTAGTAAGTGCTTCTTCGCCGCACTCATTTGCAATTGCCGGCCAGAGCATTTCTTCCATGTATCCCGGATAAATTCCCTGATATGTGAAAAGTGCACGTCCGTCAATATCTTTTACCTTATCACCAAGTGCAAAGAACTCATCCCAGGTCTTCGGCACTTCCAGATTATTCTCATCAAAGAATGTTTTGTTGTAAATCAGACCCTGCGGACCACTGTTGAATGGTGCCAGATAGATCTCATCATCTCCGTATGGTGCACACTTTGTACTGGAAAGGATCCCATCTGTAATATCATCGCGAAGGGTACCGGTTCCAGCATAATTTTCTCCGTCAAAAACATCATCCAGGTTGAGAAGTGCATGATCTTTGATCAGGGAAAGGATTACACCATCCTCACCACCATCGTTAAGACAGATAAAATCAGGTGCATTTCCAGCTACAATCTGTGGACGGATGATATCTCCAATTGTAGGGCTGATAGTCATGTTTACTTTCACACCCTCATGGCTTTCTTCAAAAAGCTCCACCATGTGATTCCAGTAAGCATCCCCATATCCACCCTGGAAAATGGCAATGTTCAATTCCTGTTCTTCTGCCTCTGCAAATGCAGTAAGCGGGGAAAGTACTGTTGCTGCGCTCATAGCAAGGATCATAGCAGAAGCTGCAAATCTTTTCTTCATAGGTTGTTTCCTCCTTCTTGTTGGCTTTTATTATGTTTGCCTGATGATATTAGTATAATGAAAAATCTTCTTGTGGTAAATTCACAAAACAATTCTTTATATGGAACATTTTTCTGTTATTTTTATATAATATGGATTTTCTTGCGACATATATGTACAATCTTTTTCTATTTGTATTTTAAATGGATTATCTTGTTTTTTTCCTGTATAATAAATCTGTCACAATCCGATACAGTCATGAAAATCAGAACGATTTTTTCCATCTTTACCGGACCATGTACGAATTATTTTTTAGAAATGAGGGACAGCGGCATGGAAAAAAGACAACGATATCAGGGATTTCGAAAATTCAGTATTAGAACCAGGCTGATCATAGCGCTTTTCCTGATCTCTATTGTACCATTAACAGGAATCAGCTTCTATTCGTTTCATATTTTTTCAGAAGCGCTTCGGGAAAAACTTTCCACTTCCATCTCACAGACTTTATCCATGATCAATCTGAATATGGTAAGTGAGATTGAAAAGTATCAGTATCTCTGCGGCTCCATCTGCATCAGTCAGGAAATCAAGGACGGTCTTCTGAAAAAGGGTATGACAGATACGGAAAAGAATCAAGCCATCAATGAAATCCAACATATGATTCGAAGTAAAATCATCTATCCTGCACAGGCAAAAAACATTACAGTATATGATACAGATGGGAATATTTTTTATGATTTGGGATATGATGGGTTATATTCGGATGATGTAAGCAGGATCCTGAGTCGTCTTGAAGAAGAAAATCAGGATGTATGGGCATACGCACATACTTACCGTAACCGGGACATCCTGATTCTTGGAAGAAGAATTTATGAACAATACAGTCAGAGTCGTGTAATTGGTTATACCCTGATTTCCATTGATGAAAAAATTTTTTCCAAAACAGTACTGGAACCAGTAGGTCTGGCTGACTCTTCCAATATTATGTATCTGAATATGGATGGAACAATCCTTTCTTCCTGGGATCGTAGTATTCAACTGGGGCAAAAAACCGAAAAAAAGCTGCTGAAAAATATTCAAGCAAGACTTCCAAACAGAACAGATTTTTTCAGCATTTACAAAGATGGCGAAGAACAGCTGGTTACTTATATTTTCAATAAAAACCTGAACCAGCTGTTTGTATATACCATGCCATATCATTATATTAATTCTGAAGTTAACACTATGTTTTGGAAAATCCTGGCTGTGGCATTCTTCCTTGTTCTACTCTGCATTGGAATTGTAGCTATGGTGTATCCTGGAATTACCTCCCCCATCAGAAGCATGCTGGATTTTTGCAGGGAATTATCAAAGGGAAATCTTTCCGTACGGATCCAGGATGACCACAAAGACGAACTTTCCGATCTTTCCGGAAGCATGAATCATATGGCAGATACCATTGAGAGCCTGATGAAACAACAGAAAAGCCAGGAAAAGAAAAAAAGAGAATTGGAGCTACAGATGCTTCAATATCAGTTAAATCCTCATTTTCTTTTCAACACTTTAAACAGTCTGCGCTTTGTAGCCGCCATGCATAAAGACCAGATTGTAAGTGATGGAATCCAGGCTCTCAGCAGTCTTTTGCAAAATACACTGACTAATAAAAACGAGTATATAACCATTCAGGAAGAGCTTGAGAACCTGGAAAACTACTTCGCGATTTTAAGAATCCGGTATGCCGGAAGCTTTGAGTACTCTTTTGACGTAGAAGAGGAAGAACTGCTCTCCTGCCTTGTTCCTAAACTAATCCTGCAGCCCCTTGCAGAAAATTCTGTTATGCATGGTTCTTCTGATGACGGCTCCGTTATGGAAATTCTAATCACCTGTTGGGAAGAAAACAATCATCTTATCATAGAACTCTGTGACAATGGAAAAGGATTTGAAGTGACACCTGCAGCGCTGGAACCTCATACAAACCGGAAAAAGATTGGAATTACCAATGTAAATGACCGAATACAGCTGAATTTTGGAAAGGAATATGGACTTAAGGTCAATAGTCACCCTGGAGAAGGAACCACATGTACGCTGACTCTTCCCTTACTATATGTACAAGAACTGTCAAAAGATTATAACAACTAAAAATCACAACCACTTTTGCCCACAGAAAGGACTTTTATGTACAGTATATTAATTATTGACGATGAACCAATCGTAAAAATTGCGCTTCGCTCCATTCTTCCCTGGGAAGAGCATGGTTTTTTCATTTGTGGAACAGCATCAAATGGTCTTGAGGCTGTTCCACTGATTGAAAAACATCATCCGGATATCATTATCACTGACCTGAAAATGCCTGAAATGGACGGACTGGAACTAATTCGTTTTCTGAAGGAAAAAGAATATCCCGGAGAAATACTGGTACTAAGCAACTACGAAGACTTCGATTCAGTAAGAAGTGCATTGCTTTTAGGTGCTGCAGACTATCTGTTAAAAATCAAAATTCAACCAGATACACTCCTTGCCTGTCTGAACAAAACCACAAGAAAAATGCAAAATACAGCTGACCGAAAAGATTCCATTCTGAAAACAGACATCACTGAACCCATAACCGATCATCTTCTCTCCTTTTTTCAGGGAGAAGAGTCTCTCGATTCGTTCATTGAAAGATATGGAGCAGAAAAATTTGGATTTATGAAACATTCCTGTGCTGTATGCTATGTAACGTTTGAAAAATTTTTATCAAATGATGCATTTTCTATATCAGCTAATCTGCTGCGAGATATGATACTGGATGCTGTTCAGGGAGTGCTACAGCCATACATTCTTGTTCTTAGTGCCCATAATGCGCTCGTAGTATTTTCCCAAAAAGAATTAATGTGCAGTCAAGTAAAAGTGGAACAGCTGATAAAAAAGCTGTATAACCGTTTTACCATGTACCAATCCTTTGCACCAGATATGCCATATAAAGAAAATCTGAAAAATTATGAAGAAGCCAGGACCACATATCAGGACTTTCTTCATAGTGAGGGGCATTATAAAAATGATGTTGCCAAAACCCTTACATACATAGAAAATAATTACATGCACCGTCTCACATTATCCTCCATTTCGGCAAATGTCAATCTCAGCACTAGCTATTTATGCCGTGTTTTCAAGTCCGAAGTAGGAACAAGTATTACCAGCTACTTAAACAATCTGCGGATAAGAAAAGCTGCTACACTGATAAAGGAGAATACCTTTTCCCTGAAGGAGATCTCCGTTATGGTAGGAATTGACGATCAACTTTATTTTAGTCGATTATTCAAAAAGTGTATGGGAATTTCACCTTCTGAATATGGGAAACGATTTCATCTATAAGCAGGTAATCTGATATAAAACAGCAGGATGTCTTATAATCACAAGATATCCTGCCTTTCATATATCATAATATATTCTTTATATCAGCGTCTTCTGATAACTGCTTCCAGCATTCAGGACGATTTCTTCTTCCATACCATTATATAAGATTACCAGTTTCGCATCAATTGGAGATTTCAGATTTATTTCCGTAACCCGTTTTTCTTTCCACTTGAAATTAAGTGTGATATTACCAGGCGCTTTCACGCCTTCTGCCATCCCATCTTTCCATTCATCTGGTAATGCCGGAAGAAAAACAATTTTCTGCTCTTCATACTGAACCAGCATTTCCAGCACAGCAGCAGCAAATCCAAAATTACCATCAATCTGAAACGGAGGATGGGCACAAAGCATATTCGGATATATCCCGCCACCTACCAGACTGCATGCTTCTTCTCTTGTTAAGCGAAGCTGATTTTTTAATAAAGTCAGGGCATGATTTCCATCTCCAAGTTTTGCCCACAGGCAGGCTTTCCACGCCATACACCAGCCGGTTCCCTTATCCCCACGCCTTTCCAAAGAAGTTCTGCAGGCTTCTATAAGAGGTTCATTCTCTTTATGAATCTGGTTCCCAGGATATAATCCAAACAGGTGAGAAATATGTCTGTGATTGATATCTGCTTCCGGGTAATCATAAAACCATTCCTGAAGCTGCCCTTCTTTCCCAATTTTATAGGGAGGAAGTTTCTGAAGCACATTTTTGACTGCATTTGTAAAATCTTCTACTCCCAGAATTTCACATGCTTTTAAATATAATCCAAACAGTTCTCTCAATATGCTGATATCCATTGTTGACGCAAACGTAACACTATGTGTCGTCATATCTGGTGCAAGGAATGTATTTTCAGGTGAAGTAGAGGGAGCAGTTACATAATATCCCTTATAAGGTACCAGATAGCCCAGGTAAAATTCTACGGCCCCTTGTATAATCGGAAATGCCTTCTTTTTTAAAAAAGCTTCATCCAATGTATAGCAGTAATGTTCCCATAAATGACAGCATAACCATCCAGAACTCATCGGCCACATGGAATATGTACAGGGATTTTCGTCCTGTCCAAATTGTCCAACCGGGCTTGAGTGTCCCCAAATATCCAGATTATGGTGGCTTACCCAGCCAGCCAGATGATAAACATCCTGAGCTGTTTTTTCACCTTTTTTTGAGGTACGTTCTATAAGTTCAAGCAAAGGCATATGACAGTCACTTAAATTTGCTTTTTCTGCTATCCAGTAATTCATTTCCGTATTAATATTTACAGTATAATTACTGCTCCAGGGAGCACGCATATGGTGATTCCAGATTCCCTGAAGATTTGTACATTGTGAACCGGGTACAGATGAACAGATCATCAGATAGCGGGCATAATGAAACATTTTTAATGCAAGTTCATTATCGGGTGTATAATTAATGTCAAGATGCATCCTATCAAAATAATTTGCGTATACATCCATATGCGCCTTTTTTTGCTTTTCATATTGAATGTGCTGGATGTTTTCCATCATACAGTTTCTTTTTGAAAAAAAGAGTTCTTTTTGTTTAAAATCAGTTACTCCGGACACGTAAATATACACATCATTTGGAGTATTTATAAAAAGCTTATCCGCTTGCTGATATACATTTCCACCGTTCGTTTGTACATATAATCCAATTGCAAAACGGATTCCCTGCCCCTCTTCATAAACGACAGGAACTTCGCAGGAATAATAAGGTGGTGCAACATAAATGGGTGCCTGCCCTTCTAATATAATTCCATTTTCTGCAAAAAAAGCAGATTTGTGCTTTATTTCACTTTCCAGTGTTATTGACATTTCAAGATTGCAATTTGGAGAAGTATGATAATGAATTGCCATCACTGGTTCTGACATACTCACAAAAAATTCTCTTTGATAAATCAAATCATCCTGGCAGAATTCTATTTTTTCAGTTGCATTCGTCAGGCACAGTTCTCTTCTATAAAAGCTGTTTCCATTTTGAATGGGTTCTTTCACATTAATGGAAAGCGTTCCTGCAGGCAGATAGCTTTCTGTCCAGTCTCCTAACACATTTTCTTTGCAATAATTCTCTGCTCCCTGGTAATCCCCTGCAAAAATGTGTTTTCTAAAAAGATCCCAGTCGACATTTTTGTTGGGATTTTCCTTGTTTCTTCCATTTCCAGACCAAAGCGAATCCAGATTCAATTCTATTCTTTCATTTTGAAATCTTCCATAGGACATTGCTCCCATGGTTCCATTTCCAAGGGGCAGCGCTTCATTCCAGGCTTCTGCTGGTTTATCAAAAATAAGTGCTAAGCGATCCATAACCCACTCCTCAATTCTAGTACATCGTTTTCGAAATAACTATACCACTCACTTGTCTGCGAATCCGATTGCACAGGTCTAAAAGCCTCAGCGTAGCCCGCTACGCCTGCGTTTTTATACCAGCACACTCGAATCCGCATCCTACGCGATTGATATAGTTATTTACGAAACGATGTACTAGAAAACTTTATTTTTATAATTATACACAACTCTCAGGGATTAATCAACTGGTGTAATTTCGGATTTATTGTTGAAAAATGTAGAAAAATGAATGGCTTATTTGCCTGATATATCCAAAAATAAAATATTCTTTCTCCCATTTAATCGCTCTAATATTTCTTCCGATTCAGCACTGATATTTCCAAATGCGCGCTCTGGTTTTCCGAGGAAAAATCCCTGGCCGTAATGTACTCCCAAGCTGTGCAGACATTCCAGCTCCTGTGCTGTTTCTATCCCTTCTGCGATCAGAATCGCCCCTGTTGCATTACAGTAATCCAGCAGGAGTTTCATCATGATTTCTTTTTTCTTATACTTGTAGATATCCCTTACTAATTCTATATCCGCCTTCAGATAATCAGGCGTGGTATTTACCACACGGTTTAGTCCTGAATGTCCAGCTCCCACATCATCCAATGCTATCTCATATCCCTGATCTGCATAATGTTTCATGATCTGCTGCAATATCTGGTAGTTTTCTATGTCTGATCTCTCTGTTATTTCGAATACAATATCAGAAGCAGGAACCCCTGCCTTCATAGCCTTACGATTTGTAAATCCCTGTATAAACGCTTTATCCTGAATAATATTGCCATCAACATTAAGAAATAATTTTACTTTCTCCGGTTTTTCAACTGCAGCCTTTAAGGCTTTGTTTCTGCATAGTTTCTCTAATTTCCATACGCATCCCAACTGTTCAGCGATCACAAACAAATCTGAAATCATAAGTGTCGTACTGCTCCTGTCTATACGGCTGAGTGCCTCATAGCCGGACACCCTGCCGGTCTGTAAATTGACGATTGGCTGAAACACCGGATATATGGCTTTTCTCTCTAATATCTTATAGAATTCATCTGCTTTGTTTACTTTCATCGTTTTATGATCCCTCCTGCGAGAATCACTTTTTCAATACTTTTCCTGAAATAAAGAAGGCTCCTGCCAGTGAGGTAAAGGGAACTGTAAGGATTACTCCCATACTTGCGGAAATCCCCTGCATCAGTTCGATTCCAATAGAATACATATTGATGATCTGATGATAGGAATAATTATAAGCAAAAATAAATACCAGTGTGTTGAGAGAGCCACCTGCAAAAGCAAGGATCAGCGTATTTGACATAGTTCCCATCATATCTTTTCCAACATTCATGCCGCTTTTAAACAAGTCCCACATTCCAAGATCCGGGCGTCTGCTGTATATTTCCTGTAAAGTAGAGGCAATAGACATTCCTACATCCATTACTGCTCCCAGTGATGCGATCAGGATCCCTGCAAACAGAAGTTCATTTATTTTTATAGCTGTTTTCTCTTCCAGGTAAATCAACTCTTCAATATCACTTACATTATAACCTGTGATCTGAGTTACTTTTCCAAATATTCCTGCAAATATAACAGCCATTACAACACCGGTTACAGTTCCTGAAATTGCAGTTAATGATTTAACAGAAATTCCGGAAATCAGATAAATTGTTACTACAGTGGTTATAACGGCAACAACTACCGCTGAAAAGATTGGCGAAACACCTCTGTATATCATCGGAAGAAACAGAAACAGCACACATACAATGGTAAAGCCCAGCCCCATTACAGATGCCGCACCTTTTTTTCCACCGATCAGGATAATTGCCAGAAGAAACACTGCAATCATAAAATATAAGGAAAATTCACGGTCAGCACTATATACAGATGCAATGACTTCACCCTGTGATTCACTGACCAGTGCAATGACTTTCATACCCTTTTTACAGGTTGCACCAAACAGATAGCTGGAAGAACTGATTGCTTCCACTTTTTCGTTCTTAAATTTGCCGGAACAGAGTCGCAGCCTGACTGTCTGATTACCTACTCTGTTTCCGTTTTCTGTAAGGTTATCTGAAATAACCTCTGTTACTACTGCTTTCTCAAAGGTTCTGCCCTCTGTAGAAAGAAGTTCTGTTTTTTCGATCTTATTATATTGCATCAGAAAAATGAGGAAAAGGATGCCTGTGATCACCAGGCACCCTCTCCGAAGGAAATTTTTGTTTAACATTATTTTGCTTTCACCTTAATTGTTTTGCTTGCTGCACCATACACGTTCTTGTCTGAAACTTTGGTAAATGCTTTTACTCTTACATAGTAAGTTTTTCCTTTGGACAGATTTTTAAGAGTATATGTAGTTTTTGCTGTACGGTAAGTAGTTACCTTTTTGAATGAAGAATCTGTGGAAACCTGAATTGCATAGCCGGAAACTTTTCCACCTGCTTTTCCGATCGTAACAGTGGCTGTTCCGGATTTTCCGGCTTTCACAGTTTTTAACACTGCTTTCTTTGGCACAATCTTAAATGTTACTGTCTGTGTTCCTGTATACTTTCCGATTCCATTGATGGTTGCTTTTGCCAGACCTGTATTTTTGTTATCTGTATAGGTAACTGTGTAGTCTTTTCCTGCCTTTAAGGTCTTTCCATTCAGAGTTACTTTAAGAGCCGGCTGGATCTGTTTTCCTGTATAAATCTGATTCTTCACTTTCCCTACAGATGCAGATTTAATATCTTCTGTCACACCTTTTTTAATCGTAAAGGTTTCATCAATTTTCTGGTCATTATCTGTACGATAAGTATTGATTGTAAATGTATTATCTGTTACATCAATAACAGAATAAGTCGGAACGTCTTCCTGCCATCTGTTTGCAATATAGCTCTGCATTCTTGGTACAAGATCATAATACTTGCTTCCTGATGAAGAGTTTGCTGTCATATAGAGAATACCATCCGGATTTACAACTGTCTCACCCTTTTCTGTATCCTCTACCGCATCCTTATCCATGACTGCATTCAGATAATTCAGATAAGCCACATCAGCCGGTTCCTTGGAATCTGCGGAAATATTTGCCGGTGCTTCATATCTTGTAGCCGGATTTTCTCCCGCATCCATATCCTTATCCAGTTCTGCATCAAACTCATCATCCGTATATTCTACAGTTTTATGTCCGCCCTCAAGAATATGGGTACGGGAATATGCATGATCGTGTCCTGTAAGAACAACATCTACATCATTTGCTTCAAAATAGGGTACCAGTGTATATCTGAGGTTTGTAATCTCCGGTTCATTGGAATGCTCTGCAGAACCATAAATATCCTGATGTAAAGTTACGACTCTCCAGGTACAGTTTGGATTTGCAGCAATCGCCTGTTCCATAAACTGTTTATGTTCAGCAGCATTGGTATCCTGTGTATTGAGCATCATAAACAGAGTGTTTCCATATGTGAAATAATAATCTCCACCAACAACTCCGTTAGAACCCAGGTCGCTGCTGTTTGGTGTATTAAAATGATATGTGTAGTTTGCATTATCTGCGTCATGGTTTCCAACAGTTGTTGCAACAGGAAGGGATTTCAGCACATCTGGGCTTAAATATCCGGTATACTCAATCTCGCTGGTCATTTCACTTTTTCCCGGAGATTTCTTCTTTGTTGTCTGAATCTGGTCACCTGCTGATACCACGAAGCTTGCATTTCCGCCTGTTTTATCCATAGCTTCATTTAATGTGGTGTTCCAGTTAAAGGAATCATTTCTGACCGCATCGGACTGTGCCTGATAAAATTCTGCTGTATCAGAGCCTTTCAGTTCATTGGAAGATCCGATCTGCGGATCACCTACGAAAATAAAGCTGTAATTATTTGTTGATTTTGTAGCATATTCTGCAGGTTCTGTGTAGGTTCCATCCTCTTTTTCATAGCTGTAATAGTACACAGTATTTGCACTCAGACCTGTGGCAATTACTTTATTGGAAACATATGCCTCATTTGTCTTTGTATTTGTAGTTGCATCTGTCTGCTCTGCAACATACACTTTTGCATTTTTCATATTTCTGCCTTCACCGATGATCAGTTTCGGCGCAGCTGTATCAGCCTGTGCTCCAAGGATATCCGCTACCATTGCAGCAATTGCACGACTTTCATCACTTTCTGTATCAAAATCAGGAAGGTTCTCATCTGAGTTTGCTTCTGCTGCGAATTCCTCTGCGTCATTCTCAGAAGTACTAAATGCTGCTACGTTTTCTCCTTCTTCCGCATTAAATGCTGCTATGCTTTCTTCTGATGCTATATCCTCTTCAGCTATTGCAGTTTTCTCTGCTATATTTACTTCTGTTGCTGCATTTGATTCTGTCTCTTCAGCCTGTGCTGCTTCCACTGTTTCACCTGCTGAAGTATGGGCTTCTGTTCCTGCAAAGACAGATTCACTGCTGTCACTGAAAGCATCACCTGACTGAGCGGAGAACTCCTGTGCAGCCTGTTCTTCTTTCTTTTCTGCTGTGTCAGAGTTGTCTTTTTTAGAATACCATGCGAAATTTAACTGGCTAAAGTCAGAGCCCGGAGTAAGTGAAACCTGAGTCCAGTCATTCTTAACAGCTTCCCACTCTGCTTTCCAGGATTCCCAGTTCCGGGAAATTCCCATTCCGCCTGCAAGAGAAGCAGCATCTGTTTTTCCGTCCGGTGCTGCACTTGCAAATACCGGAGTAACCGCTCCTGCTGTCAGTGAAACTGATAAAATACCTGCCATAAAACTTTTTCGCCATAAGTTGTTCATTTTTTCATAATCCTCCTGAGAAATGAATGTTTCATCACACGATCACAGATCGGGTGTTCATTACATTGGAGAGTATAGAAACATTGAGAAAAAAGTTCAATAGACTTTACTGAGGTTTAACTATATTTAACATAGGTCTTACACTACTGTTCGCTCCGTTCTCAGTAACAGCTGACACCAAAGTACATCCTGCAGGAAATTCGGCTCAAAGTGCTTTCCTCGGACAGGTTCTGACACATTCCATGCACAAAATACATTCTGTTCCGTTTTTCCGTTTTCTGGAGTTATCGGTTATATCAACATTCATCGGACAAACTTTTTTACATTTTCCACATGAAATACACTTCTCTTTGTCACACTTAACTCTGACTACAGAGAAATAACTCATAGGTTTCAGAAAGATCATGACAGGACAAATATACTTACAGAACGCTCTGTTATCTTTGAATAGGAATGCCAGAATAATCCCCACAATATAATACAGAATATTCCCCACGATAAAAGCTATAAACATGATTTTCTCCATATTCTCTACGTGATTCAGAAAAAGTAGCACCACGAAAGAGAACGAAAATGCAAATGTAATATACCGGATGAAACCTATCTTTTTTCTTGCAGCCTGAGGCTTTTTATATGGTAAAAAGTCCAACACCATAGCTGTCCAACAGGCATATCCGCACCATCCTCTTCCAAACAAAAGTGGTCCGAATATTTTTGCAACAACATAATGGATCGTAGCTGCTTCAAATACTCCGCTGCAAAGCAGCTCCCACAATTCTCATCATATCTCAATATAAAGTATTTGTCTAATGTTTCTATTAAGTAAATATTTGTCAGACCAATTTGCCATAAGTACCAGAATATCAGGATTTGTGAAGGCAATTTATAGTAGATTTTGGCATATACATTTCGATTTTTTTTGAGTATAATAATTCCGAAAAAGTACTTTGACAGTAAATAAATGCGACATCATTGCACAGGAGGCATGGGATATGATTATTACAATAGCAAGACAGTGCGGAAGCGGCGGACATGAAATAGGAAAAGAACTGGCTTCCAGACTTGGACTGGAACTCTATGACAGAAAGAAACTGGAAGAAGAGGCCAAAAAACTTGGAAAGCTTGACGAAAACAAAGAATTTTTCCAGGAAAAGGCAGTAAACAGCCTGCTCTACAGCATTGCTGTAAGCTACGGAGAAAGCAATCCGATGGAAAAATCTTTTGAACTTATACGTGAACTTACGCAGCAAAAATCTGCCGTAATCATCGGACGCTGTTCAGGAGCGATCTATGCAAATGATCCTGAGGCAACTACTGTTTTTCTTCACGCAGATAAAGACTGCCGTATCAAACGTGTAATGGAACGGGACGGTATTAATGAGAAAAAAGCTGCAAAGCTGATAAAGGAAGTGGATGAGAAAAGAGCATCTTTCCACAAATTCTGCACAGGCAAAGAATGGGAAGACGCCAACCAGTATCAACTGTCTATTGATACAGGCAAACTTGATATTTCCGATGCAGCAGACATGATCATAAATTATATCAATGCTAAAAATATCGGACAAAAGCACCTGTAATTTCCAAATAACACTGTAAAAATCAGGCACAAGTTTCCGAAATATAACTTGTGCCTGATTTGCATTTTCTTTTAATATTTACTGTTTGACTGATCAGATTCATCCATCGGATATCTCTGTAATTTCGCAGATAGACTTCTCAAATATGCTATACAACGCATCAATGTTCCAGGATATATTCCATCTGCCTTTCTTTTGTTTTCATACCCATTTTTTTATAGAACTTTTCGGCTGAAGTATTTCCTGCCCATACATTCAGTGTCACTTCATAACAGCCCATTCGCTTTGCTTCATTTTTTACATATTCAAACAAACTCTCGCCGATATGCTGTCCTCGTGCCTGCTGATCAACACATAGATCATCTATAAAAAGAGACTTAAACGGTACCATATTAGTTGAAAAAGGCTGTTCCTGTAATTGGCAAAATGCATATCCTACACAAACATCTTCCTCGTTCACTGCTACATATATGGGTTTTTCTTCTTTTCCTAATAGCTCTGTCAATTCGCTTACAGTATATTTTGTGGTACCGGGAATAAAAATATCAGGTCTTATATCTGCATGGATCTGCAATACCTGTCCCAACAGTTCAATTATTCTTAGAATGTCTTTTTCTTCTGCTTTTCTAATAGTCATTTTTTGTCCTCCAAGTAACAAATTATTCCACATGTCGATTTCTTTAAAGATATCTTCCCAGCATATTTTTCACACACTTTTCTACCATATCCATACTTTCTATACATACCTCTTTTTTCATTCCTGCCGCAATTCCCACAGTCAGGAGTTCTTTTCTGCCTGGATTACGTCCATTTCCGTCAACTGTTGTAGTATGCTCTCCATAGTATGTGTTACTGTAAGTAAGATCATATGCCGGACTCAGGCTCCATCTGTCTTTTTCATCATTATATAAATAGGTGAAATTCTTTGAATGATCATCTCTGTTATGTGCAAAAACATTAAAACACATCCTGCGAAACATCTCTCTCATATCTTTCTTATTATCTCTGGTTAATATTTTTGTCAGTTTCATCAGACTGTGATAATCCAGGCTTGGCTGCTCAAAATTCAACTCCAGCAACGCAGCAGCTGTCAGCATATGAATTCTCTTTGTTCCATTTTTATCTGATATCCTATCAAACCGCTTAATCCCAAAATACCCCTCACAGTTCTCAGATGGAAACAGTCTGGTTTCACTCATTATAATACCACATTTTTTTGCGCAGCATGAATAATCATATTCCATCTTCCCTGCATTTTCTCCATCCACATGTGCAGGAAATTTAATAATCCATTCCTCTCCATTCACTGTAGTCATAATTTTGGGTCTGGCTCCACCACTTGTACCACCGAGACGATATAATTCATCCAATCTATCGGAGTATTCCGTATTTAGTATTTTCCGGCACTGCTCCGCAAGTTCATCCAAATCCACATCTCCATATTGTTCATCTATTTTTTTCTCTGGATAATAGGTAAGTGCTCCCATACCTGACTTTCCAACAATTGCCAGCCGATCCAGCACTGTTAATTTGTCTGGATTCTGCTTATGTGCACGTAGCAGACGATCCAACAACAATCTCCCCCAATTATCCGGCAAACTATCTGCAAATACTCCAAATAATCCGTCAAAATAATCTTTTGTCGGTACAAAAACCTGCTTTTTAAGGGGAAGTGAAAACGGACTGATCGGAAAACCATTTTCAATCCATTCTTCACTATATTGAAACGCAGCTTTATGGTCAGCTGTCATAGCCAGTGTTCCTACAAGTTTTTCATCATAAAATACCTGTAATGCATTACCTTCCCTCATTTATGACCTCCTGAATATCTTTATATGGAACATGCGTAAAAATATTTCTAAGCTCATCTGCAATATCCAAAGCCATGGCAATCTTTGTCAGTGATATCAATGATATCTGTCCGGTAGTTTCGAATCTCTTAATTGAACCATAGCTTACTCCGCTCATGGAAGATAATTTTTCCTGAGAAATAGAGCGTCGTTTTCTGATATTACGCACCCTTTGTGCAAGCTTCTGATCCAGTTCCTCTGCTGTTTCCCATACAAACTGCTCCATTTTCCCTCCTTGCTTTTTATTGTTTTATGGATATTATTTTATCCAAAATTCCGCCATTTCATTAAAATTAGACAATATTTTATCCAATATCATTCTATCATTTACTCTTTCATAAATCAAGCCTTTACCTATTCTTTATATATTATTGAAAATTTGTTGTTACTGTTCACACACCACTATCCCGAGACATACAAGCCAAAATTCCATTGCCGCAGGCAATCTGGAATGAATTTTGGCTACGTTACTGTGAACGGAGTGAACAGTAACGTAAATTTCTCAAAAAAAAGAAAAAGCACCTGCTGTATCGTCAGATTTGTGATATACTTTATGTATTACTTACAGACTCCCGGGGGAAACAACTATGCAAAATGTAATTCCCGATGAAAGATATTCTGTGGCTGACGAGGCCATTTTAGGTGCTTTTTTCAAATTGTTAAAAGAAAAGAAACCTGACAGGATTACTGTATCCGACATCACTAAAACAGCTGGTATTGCCAGAAGTACCTTTTATAATCACTATCAGGACATCCCTTCACTGATCTCTGCAGTTGAGGATAAAACTATTCATGATGTTTTTTCCATGATGGAAAATTTCCAGCCAAAAAATGACCGGGATATCTGCAGTTCCTATTTTCTGACTCTGTGCCGGTACACCATGGAAAATCCTTTTCTGTCCGGTCTTTTGAGCACGCCTCATGGCAATGATCTGTTTGAAAAAATGCTGACTATGCTCCATCATTATGTTACAGAAACTACATCTAATTCCAGGCCTGACAGGCATACAAAGGAAGAAGTTTCCTATGTGATCACCTGCGCCATCGGCAGTACCATCGGCGTTCTCCACAAATGGAGCCGGGATAATTTTAATCTGGCACCGGAAGTGATCGCTGATATTCTGTCTGAGGTTTTTTTATCCGGTATGCTTCCACTTTTATCTTAAGCCTCTGTCTTATTCCAGAGGCTCATCAATCAGGACATCCTGTCTCCTGATCTTTTTTGTTGTGTTGCGGATAAACGGATTTTTGCGGACAACCAATCCTGTAATGCGGCGATAGGTGGGCTGATTTCTGTTATATTCATCCAGAAATGCCTGAAGCTGTGCCTGAATTGCCTCTGCATCCAATGCTTTCGCTTCCACAACAGCCTGCTCCGGATAGATGCGGGCGGTCAATCCATTGTCCTCACCTGTGACGATCACTTCTCCTATCAGCGGATTCAGAGCCAGCTTATTCTCAATCTCCTCCGGAGATACATTTTCACCGTTGGACAGGATGATCAGGTTCTTCACACGTCCATTGATAAACAGATAACCGTCTTCATCCATATATCCCTTGTCACCGGTATGCAGCCAGCCATCCTTTAAAGTCTCTGCTGTCTCATCAGGCATCTGATAATATCCCTTCATAACACTGCTTCCCTTTACCAGAATCTCACCGTTTTCGAATCTGATTTCTGCATTTTCAAGTGGTTTTCCAATAGAACCCTTTTTATGATTTTCCGGTGTATTGTTGCTGATAACAGGGGAACATTCTGACATTCCATAGCCTTCCAGTACTTCGACGCCATATTCTGCAAAACGGTCAATATAATATGGATCCAGATGTGCACCGCCTGTAAAGATAATACGCAATTTTCCACCGAATACCTTTTCTGCCAGAACTGCCTTCGGAATTGACGGATCAGCGGCAGCCAGTCTCTTATAAATAGTTTCGATCATCATTGGAACCATAAGCATAATCTCCGGTTTGAAAATACTCATATTCCTTACCATATGGAGCAGGGAATCATTGATACAAAGAGTTGCACCCAGTGAAAATCCCTTCAGCCAGTCCATAACCAGACAGAATGCGTGATGGATCGGAAGCACACTGAGCACGGCAGTTCCCGGTTCTGCCGTAATCTTTACTGCCTCAACATTGGAAGCCAGATTATTCTGTGTCAGCATAACACCCTTGCTCTTTCCTGTTGTTCCGGAAGTGAAAATGATGGTCGCAATATCCTCTGCATCCGGGCAGACAGAATCTGATGATGCACTCTTTCCTGCATTTCGAAGTTCACCAATACCATATACCTTTGCCGGTGCATCTTCTACCTCTTCCTGAAGCATCCACACCTTCTGAAGTTTCGGGCAGTTTTCAAGAAATGCATCCAGATATGGTTTAAGCTTCGGACTTAAGAAAAGAGCTACGGAATCGGAACGGTTAAGCAGATCGATCAGATCCTCACAGGGAAGTGCGGCATCCAGCGGTACTGCAGTGGTACATCCGGTGATGATTCCCAGATAACTTTCCATCCACTCTACAGAACTGGTTCCGATCAGTGCAATGTGTTTGCCCTCAAAGCCTTCTGCAAGAAGACCTTTTCTGGTGGAAACTACATTTTCCATCAGTTCGCCATAGCTTCTTTCCATAATTTCCTTTTTCTTGAGCCATTTTACTGCTTTTACTTCATCAAATTTACGTACACTTTCTTCTAATATATTTCTGATCAGCATATCTGTCCCCCATTATTTTCTGAACTGTTCAAGTTATGGATATCCTGTCAGGTACAAAATATCCTTGACCCTGACATCTTTATAAGTTTTGCTTCGAAAAAAATTACTGAAGTTCTTCCAGCAGATTTAAGGCTTCGCCAAGAGTTGTGATCTTCAGCACTTCGCTCTCGTCAAGTTCAAGATCAAAGGTATCCTCAAGCTCACCTAAAAAGGACATAAAATCCAGAGAACTGAAACCCAGATCCTCGCGGAATCTCATTTCATTATTCATTTCTTCCGGTGCTACCTTGCTATACTGTGCTACAATATTTTTAAATTCCATTTCCTGATTCATTGCATTTCCTCCTGATATTGATTTAGTTAAACCAGTTCCATAATTTCGCCGATGCTCATATCCGGCTCTGCGATTCCCTTGAAAAGAATACGCATCATATAATAATAGAGCAGTTCCATATCATGTTCCTCCAGATGAGCAGTCTGGTAATGATAGGAGAAGTTCATACCTCCATCTTCTGTATGGGATACAGTCAGATACATCTTCTTGGTAGCTGCACCGTTTGCAAACCATTTTGCATGCTGACGGATAGTTCCAAGCATTTCATTCTCTACCTTCACAGTCATTGGCTGGTAAGTCAGATAACAGCTCTCATATCCTGTATGCTCCGGTGTATTGTATCTCTTTCTCATCTCATCCATAATAAATGCCGGATCGTAATTGCTGTGCATGTAGATACGATTCTGCATATTCTGAATCTCATAAGCAGCAGAAAGGAAATCTGTCTCCGGTGCGATCACTGTTCTGCATGGGAACATGATAGTTCTGCTTCCTCCTGAAGTCCATTCATCATGAGTAGAACGTCTGGATATAAAATTCTGGATAGTGATATCTTCCTGTCCGTTATTTACCTTTGACAGATAGGTACGGATGCCAAGCAGAAGAAGGTTTGTCATAGACAGCTGATGGTTCATACAGAAATCGATCAGATTTTTAGTTGGTCCCGGCTCCAGATAATAATCCTTAACTGCCACAAACAGATCCTTCATCTCAATGTCAGAAGAACGAAGTTTTGGATTTCCATGACGTTTTCTTGCTTCCTCCAGTACGGACGGGCCCTGAATATCAGAGTACAGAGGTTCGCCCAGTGCATCCAGCTGATCATCCCAGAATTTCTTATCTTTTGCAAAACGTTTC
This sequence comes from Blautia sp. MSK18_10, assembly GCF_020553185.1. Taxonomy (NCBI): domain Bacteria; kingdom Bacillati; phylum Bacillota; class Clostridia; order Lachnospirales; family Lachnospiraceae; genus Blautia; species Blautia sp. MSK18_10. The sequence continues at coordinate 72,190 of NZ_JAJCGT010000007.1, forward strand.
TCGTTGCCTGCTTTTGCAAGGTCTTTTTTCAGTACTGTCTCAAAGTCTGCCAGTTCCTGCGGATAGGCTGTTCCATATTTATAATAGGTATATAACTGAAACAGATCACCGATCATTACTACCAGACCACAGGAATCGATCAGTCTGTGATCCATATGTACAAAGAAACCATTATATCCTTCCGGCAGCTTCAGCATAGTAAACTCGCACATGGGAATGTCATCACCGTCAAAGGTTTCGTATGCCCACTGCTGCATCAGCTCGTCTGCTTTTGCAAGGCTTCCCATTCCTGACAGATCCTTGAATCCGATATCTCTTGGATCCTGTTTTACAAGGTATTGCTGTACATTTCCGTCTTTATCAGGCTTCGTAAAACGGATTCTGGTGCATCCGGAACGTTCTGTCTCCATCTGAATACATTTTTTTAATAATCCAAAATCCAGTTCAGCCTGTACAGACGCCACAACACTGACACCGGATACCTGCTGTGTACCGTAATCCATGATCCAGTTATGGTGCATTTTCTGTGCTGCTGTTAAAGGATAGTAGTTTGTCATACTTTATTTAACCTCCATCACCCGTTTTTTCTCTTTTCCCGGGTACAAAAACATTACATACTTGTTCAGTAGCCCACAATTATTTTAAAAATAATGTACTGGCAGCTACAACATTACTTTTTTAATTACGTGACAAAAAATAGCACAGATTTTTCCCAAATACCAGTACCCTCCGCACTTAATGAACACTTTACATAAAATTGACCGAGACTTATCATGCATTTAACAAAACGCATCTGATAAGTCCCGGTCAGAGATTGTTGTCATTCGTAATCGCCTTTGGCGGTCGAAAACAGTCACATTATTTTTCAGAATTACTGCCATCATATTTCTCAAAAAACTCCATCACTGTACGCTGATACAGTTCCGGATCTGCATAGGCACTGCACAGATGCCTTGCTCCCTGTACAATGACCAGTTCCTTTGGTGCTTTGCACAGCATATAGTTCTGGAATGAATTGTTCGGGTACACATAAGTATCCTTCTCTCCATGAAAGAAAAGGACAGGTCTTGTATTCCTTTTCATAGCTTCTGTGGTATCTGCATCTTTCATACGAAATCCTGCCACAAAATGGCACAGACAGTTCATTTCCTTCAAAAGCAAAGGAATATAATGCAAATGAAACCAGTTGTCAGCCATATCCCGCATCTGTCTTTCCATAGACTGAAAACCACAGTCTGCGATCAGCCCTTTCACCTCTGACGGAAGCCTGTATCCGGATGCCATCAGTACAGCGGCTGCTCCCATAGACTGTCCATACAGATAGATTGGAAGCTTCTCCTCATTTCTCTCGGACACATAAATTGCCCAACGCTGCACATCCCATTTTTCCTTTGCTCCAAAGGTAATATATTTTCCTTCACTTTCTCCACAACATCGCTGTTCCATAAACAGAAGATTACATTGATGCTCATGGAGATATTTTGCCATAAATGACAGGGAACCAAATCTGCTGCCCCTGTAACCATGGCTTAAGATAACAAACCGCTTTGCATGCTCTGCCGGCAGATAGAATCCGTGGAGTTTTAATCCATCCACGCTTTGGATATAACAGTCCTGCATCTTCTGAGCCTCACACCATGCCCTGCTCTCCTCATATTCCTTTGCGTATCCGTTTCTGGGATGATTATCCCGTATATGGGATAATTCAAACCATTTCTTTCTTTCCTTTTTCCTTCCCCCTCTTTTGCAGCAGACCACCATGTTAAAAAAACGCCAGCCAATCTCCATAATCCCTGAAAAAAAAAGCAATCCTGCTGCTGACAACCTGAAAAATTTTTTCTTCATCTGATTTTCTCCTCTTCTTACCTGTCAGAATGTGTTTGAAATAACTACACCACTTGCTTGTCTGCGAGTCCTGTTGTACAAATGAAAAAGCCTCAGTGTAGCCCGAAATATTCACGCCAGCTTTCTCATAATCTGCTTTCTGTAAATTTTCTCATAAATTCTTCATACTCACAAGGCTTCCCCCAGAAATATCCCTGTGTGAATTCCGGGTACAGTTTTCGGATCATGGCCCATTCCTGCTCATTTTCCACGCCTTCAATGCAAATCCTCATATCCAGATTATGGATCATGGTGCAGAACTGATTCAGCAGATAATATTCCTGTTCATCTGCAACTGCTTTCACAGTGAAAGAGCGGTCAATCTTAATGATGTCCGGTTTCAGCTCACTGAGATAATGGAAGTTCGAATATCCGGTTCCAAAGTCATCCAATGCAAGACTGATTCCCATCCGCCTCAGTTCTGTGAGAAAATGCTTCTCATTGATATTTTGTTCCAGAAGGTCACTCTCTGTCAATTCCACAATCAATGCTTCCAGCGGCAGTCCTGCTCTTTTCATTTCTGCACTGATATCCTGGATCACATCAGACTTGGATGCCTGAACCTGGGAAATATTAATACTCACTCTAAAATCTGGAAGTACTTTCCGAATCTCGCTGCATTTTCCCATAGCTTCTCTCATCATCCAGCGGCCAGCCGGAATAATAAGACCGGTTTCTTCCAGAATCGGAATAAACTCTGCCGGTGAAATCATCCCGAGTTTTTCAGAAGTAAAACGCATTAAAGCTTCTGCTCCATAAAGCACTTTTTTATCTTCAGCAAATACAGGCTGATAAAAAGCCGTAAAACCCTGGCAGCCATTGAGCACAGCTTCCCGCAGTTCCTGAGTAATCTCCCTCTTCCGAAGAAATTTTCTGTAGGTTTCCACGTCAAATATATAACAGCGGTTTCTTCCCAGCGTCTTTGCCTCATTCAAAGCAAAATCCGTCAGCTTCAGGGCTTCTGAATACTGATTTCCCTCTAATGCCGCAAATGACACAATTCCTCCTGAAACCGTATACATGACCTTAAACTCGTTAGATTCAATAAATCTGTCTGTTGCAGCTCTCACTTTATCATAAAGTTTATCTGCATCCCTCACCTGGTCAGAAGAAACATCCAGAATCAGAAATTCATCTGCCACAAGCTTGTACACTTTCTGTCCTTCTGACAGGCATCCGGAAATACAATCAGCCGTTTTCCTAAGCACAAAGTCACCGTACTCCTGTCCGAAGTTATCATTTATTTCCTTAAAATGATCAATTCCAATACGAAGCAGATATCCTGTTTCCAGAGGAGTGTCCTGTTGGTCCATATACTCCCGGAATCCTGTCTCTCCTAATAACCCGCTTACATTATCTGCCTTCTGTCTTTCTCCAATCTCATTGATACAACCAATCATATAAAGAGGTTTCATATTATCATCCCGCACCAGATATCCTTTGCAATGAATCCAGACCGGCACTTTTTTCAGATCCAGCCATCGATATTCCATGCTATGTGTACAGCGGTCTGTTTTAAGAAGATTATCAAATTCCTCCTTCATTTTTTCATAATCAGGTTCATATACAAATTCTTTATGGTTTGAAATCACATTATGAAAACTATTTTTCGGAATACAGAAACGGTCAAGAGCCTGGTTTGCTATGTAATAAAAATCTGTTCGGAAATCAACCACATACGGGTAATTATCTGTGGTCGGACTCAGAAGATCGATCACGCTGCAAAGCTCATCCAAGGGCATGCTCTGATATTTCTTCTCCTGCAGGATCACTTCATCTGTAATTTCCTCTGTGGAATGCTTTTCCATACGGGAAAGCAAGTGACCCGGATCAGTTGACCGCGCAATCTTCTTCCTGCGCTTCTGACGGTACAACATGGTATCGCTTCGCCTTACAATATCTTTAAAATCAAAATCTATATCAGGCTGATAATAAGCGTATCCTGCTGATATACTAAGCGGATAATCCAGCTTGTGTGTTTTCGCTGTTTTTTTCAGAAGCAGCTCCAGGGTCTTCAGCCGTTCCGGAATCATATCTTTCTCGTCACTGTGATATACATACGCAAACTCATCACCACCGATTCTGAAACAGTTCTTCACATTCTGAAATGCCTGACTGATACACTGATAACACAGCTTCAGCGCCTCATCTCCCTTTTCATGTCCAAAATTATCATTTATCACTTTCAGATCATCCAGATCAAAAACCACCACACCTGTGGTACTCAGTTTAATTTCACCTTCATCCAGATATTTCACCATATCCTCGTAAGCATTTCGGTTCATGGCCTCTGTGAGCATATCCATATTGGCTATTTTCTGCAGATAAATCACCTTTTGCTTCTGGATATATTGATCGTAATATTGAGAAACCTGTATCCAGATCAGCATAATAATAAACAGCATAGTTCCCATGGAAAGCAAAATGGATATCTGTTCAAATCTTCTTAAATAATAAAAAATCATTTCCGCCATTCCAAATCCCATGACCACGCACATAGGATACCGGAATTTTTGGGCTACATCATTTTCTTTTTTTCCGGCTTCGTAAAGAATGATCACAACTGTGTAAACCACATTTGCAACCATAATAACATGAATTACAGAAAGTAACCGGGACATATCAATAATTCCTGTACACTGAAGCAAAACATCGACTGCCATATTTGTAAGATAGAGGATGGAAAAAATCAATGCACCTTTGTGGTACCTGCTTTTGCAGATATCATATAACAGGAAATTAAATGGCACCGGAAAAAGAAAGAGTGAAAAATACTCCACAAAATATAAGGTTCTTCCATCCGGGATCAAAAACTGCAGAAAACCACATTGTACCAGTGTCCATACTGCGACCAGCAATGAAAAAAATCCAAGATTTAAAAAAATCTCAATTTTCGCTTCTGTCTTGTCGCTTCTTTTTCTTCGCGCTGCGCCACAATAGAGAAGTATGCAGATAACAGCGGCAAACAGGATTCCACAGCTGATCACCAGAATTCCAAGACTGTCCGTTAAGATTTTCAGAATACAATCGCCTCGTGTTCCGTATACAAGGCTGACTTCATTTCCATAATAGCCCTCATATACCGGAATAATTCTGACCTCCAGGTTTTTACCTGAACTGTCTCCGGGAATATCCACAATATGCCAGCAGCTTCCAGGTGTCTTCATAAAACCCGGAGCATCCGCTTCATTTCCATATTCATATATTTTTTCTCCATCCAGCCAAACTTCTGCAATGGTGTGGGTGGTTTTAAATAAGATAGATTTGGGAACATCGAAGTCTTCGGGCAGGGCAATATTCTCTGATTTGATTTCTCCCTCTTTCAGTTCTTTTGTTTCGCACCGGATCGTATTATCCCAGAACAATTTTTCTCTGTCCGTACTCTGTCTGAAAATCCAACCTGAAAAACAAATGGCGAATATCCCAAATGCAAACAGAGTAATCCATAGTTTTTTTTCTATTTTCATAGTCTCTCCCTTATCCAATATATCTGTATTCTGCGATATATCCAACAGTCAAACGGATAATATCAGATATTTTATATATTTCGTACTTTCCATTGTATCACAGATTTCTGAATAATTGTTAGTGCTTTTTGACACTTTCTTTATTTTTAAAAACACAAAATTTTACGGCATTTTGAGTAAGAAATCAAAAAGCAGAAATGTCTTTCACGAATAAAATCGCTTCAGACATTTCTGCTCTATCTGCTGCCCTGTCTGATATACTTCAGACACAGGATAAATATACAATTTGGGGATAACGGTCTGCGTATTCTTTTTCCAGGCCGCATCTTTCCAGAAGTTCTTCCACTTTTCTCCGGGTTTCGGTGCAGCTTATCCCCATATTTCTCAGACTTTCTCCAATTCCGTCTCCGAGCGTACAGCGCGGATCAAAGGATTCCATTGGCATCTGAAATACCATCTGAATATCCCTCTGCTACCTGAAAAAGCCAGTTTCCGCAATTATACTTTTCCAGATAGTTTTTCTTTTTTATAATAGTTATATCAGCAAAGCTAACGTTCCAACAACAATAAGAAGCAGTCCTGTCCCTGATTTCAATGACAGTTTTTCATGGAATACACTATATGAGAATGCAATGGTCACAAGGATACTCAGTTTATCAATTGGAACTATCACACTGGCCAGACCTGTCTGAAGTGCTCTGTAATAACATAGCCAGGAACCGCCTGTTGCAAATCCGGAAAGAATAATGAACAGCCAGCTTTTTCTGTCAATGTTATTAACCGTATTCTGCTTTCCGGTCACAAATACTACAATCCACGCCATCACCAATACAACAGCAGTCCTGATCGCAGTTCCAAGATTTGAATTAACATCCTGAATTCCAATCTTTCCCAAAATAGAGGTAAGACTGGCAAAAACAGCGGAACCGACTGCATAAAGCAGCCACTTCTTATCTTCTGCCTTCTCCTTTGTTTCCTTTTTCTGTATCATCAGATAAGTACCAATACCGATAAGTATCATTGAAACAAATTTCAGCCACGTTATTTCTTCTCTCAAAAAAATGAACGCCAGCAGCATCGTTATCACTGTACTCGATTTATCAATTGGTGTTACTTTATTGATATCTCCAATCTGCAGTGCTTTGAAATAGCATAGCCAGGATATCCCCGTTGACAGTCCTGACAAAATCAGAAAGATCAGGACTTTTGCTGAAATATCTCTGATTCCGCTTTGTGCCCCGACCACAAATACCATAAGCCATGAAAAGACTAACACTACACCGGTTCTTAATGCTGTCGCGACATTAGAATCTGTGTTTCTGATTCCGCATTTTGCCAATATGGCTGTCAAGCCTGCAAACAGAGCAGAACCAAATGCAAATAATATCCACATATTATTTCCCCTCCATTACCCAGGCAAATGCTTTCGCAATTCTTATATCCGGTTCTCTAAAATGATTGCCCTGATTCCATTCCAGGTTACAATTGATCCCATGCTCTATGAGCCACCCATATCCCATCCGGATACAGTTTCCAACCTGTGACATCACCGAATTTCTCGTTTTTTCTTCTCTGTCACCAAGACTTAGATAAACTGTCTCACTTTTAATTTCATGTTCCTTCATATACTCAATAAATCCCGGAAACCAGACAGACGGCGAAGCAGCTGCAATGCCGGAAAATACATCTGTCTGATATGCTGCCCATAACGAGAACAGCCCCGCAAGAGAATATCCCCCGATATAATATGTCCTGCTTTTGTCTGTGCATAATGTCAGAATCTGCTCCAGTGTCCTGACAGCACCATCACCAAAGTCTTCATTTCCGAACACTGCCGGTGCTTTCCATGGAGACAACTCATAATTCCAGTCATCAACTTTTGCAGCAATGAGTCTGAAATCTGTTGAAGTCCGTTTTCGGATTTCTTCAACCTCATTCTTAAGAACAGATAATTCATGATCACCAGTCAACTGAATCAAAACAGTATCCGCATCTGGATTTCCATACTCATATATAGTCATATCTATCTGCTTACCTCGTAAAAATTTTTTACTTTCTCAAGTTCCTTGACTTAAATTTTATTTTCAGCAAATTCAGTCAAACAAAAAATCTCTTTATATTGACTCTATTCTTCACTTTCTTTATTCCAAGTCATTCATAATTTCATTTTAAGATGACCGTAATTCTGCTTTTCTTGTTTTAAGTCATTCATATTCTCTTCTATACATGACTGTAATTGTACTTTTTTCGTTTCAGGTCATTTTCATCGGTTTCTTAAGATGACCGTAATTATACTTTTTTCGTTTCAGGTCATTTATATTCCTATTTTCAGATGAACATAATAGATGAATTGAAATTTATAGTCATTATTTTTTCTTGTCTTATCACAAAACCAGTGCAATTATGTCTTTTTTTCAGCAGGAGAATATACCGTTCTTTTTTACTTTGTCATAAAATCAAACACGCTCTAACATAATCCGCAGAATTTCTTTGTCTGTTTCTTTCATTCCTTCTTTGCCGATCTGTCCTACACAGCTGATGGTTTCGCCGGCTTCTTCCTTGAGGATTCCGGTATATGGCGCATAGGACTGACCGTTCATAGCAAGGTGATGTGCCAGGAATGCAGCATCAAGGCTGGCGGCGATTTTCGCTGCACAGGATATTTTCGCTCCATCACAGATGATTCCCGGAATATTGGCAAGAGTATTCTCTATGGTCTTCTTGATCACTGAAAGTTCGCCACCTCCCATGTAGGTAATCCCCGCACCGGCTGCACAGGATGCGGATACCGCACCGCAAAATGCGGAAAGTTTACCGATATACTGTTTCTGGTATACAGTTAAGAGATTAGAAAATACCAGTGCGCGGTAAAGTACATAGTCCGGAAGTTCCATTTCTCTGGCATACACGATCAGTGGTACGGAACAGGCAATCCCCTGGTTTCCACTGCCTGAGTTGATGACTACCGGCATATCGCATCCGCCCATTCTGGCTTCGGAAGCTGCGGCTGTGAGGCTGCGCATTTTGGTAAGCATATCATTGGAATAGGTTTCGCGTATTATCCGGCCGATTCCAAGACCGTATTTACCAGTCATTCCTTCATGAGCGATTGCCATATTGCTGCGGATCTGATTTTCTATAATTTCTTTGACATCATCAATTTCTACAGTATCTGCAAATGTTTTAATGTCTTCCAGATTGAGCAGAGTTCTGTCTGCTGCAGCCGGAGTTTCACCGGATTTATGATCTGAATCCAGCAGGACTTCCTGGTTCTTTACGATCTTTGTTACATTTATATGATCGTATTTGATCTCCAGACTTACTGTGTCATCCCCTGCCTGCATTTCTATGATAAAGTGCAGGACTACCGGGGAGTCCAGAAGTTCTACTTTGCATATCTTTTTATCCAAAAGTTCACGACATCTCTTTCTTTCAAATTCATTTACATTCGAAAGAACTTCCATGTTCAGGGATGCGTTTCCGGCTACTGCACCGAGAACTACACCTGCTTCAATTCCCGTCAATCCGCCGGAGTTTGGAATGATAACACAACGGACATTTTTTATAATGTTTCCACTGCATTTTGCAGTGATATGTTCCGGTTCTTTTCCCAAAACTTCTCGTGCTCTGGCTGCTCCATATGCCAGCGCGATCGGTTCTGTACACCCCATTGCAGGAACCATTTCTTCCTTCAGGATTCCTATATAACTCTCATATATCCTTTCATCTAACATTGTGCTGATGTCTCCTGTTCATTTTAATTAATACATATGATGTTATCCACGAATTGCTCCGCTGCAAAGCAGCTCCCGCAATCTTCTGCATATTTAAGTATGACATAATACTATCAGAATGTCCAGAAAGAATCAGCTAAGATCTGCTTCGTAATCCTTTAATTCTCCGGATGCCGTTATTGATAAACAATAAACCTGACGTATACTATGAATGCTATTCTGTAAGATTTCCGCTGAAAAACTGTCTGATAATATAATCTGAAACACTTTCTCAAATCTGTGGTTTGCTTCCTGTAAAATATTGTCAGCAACTGTTTCTGTTCGCACATTACTATTGAACCGCAACCGGGAAAGTTCTATAATGAGTTCCGACATCAGAAATCGGGTAAATACAATATTCCCGATGACGGACATTTTTAAGAATACGAGGTGGATATTTATGAATATCAGCATACTGCTCATGGAACAGATCATTCAATTGTTTCTTATGATCTTCATGGGATATTTGATCGTGAAAGTTGGGCTTGTAAAAGATGAAGACAGCAAGGTTTTATCCAAAATCATTCTCTATCTGATCATTCCCTGTGTAATCATCAATGCTTTTCAGGTAGATTACACGATGGATACTGTAAAGGGATTGCTGCTTGCTCTGGCTGCATCTGTCATGATTCAGGTTCTTCTCCTGATCATTATCTCCATAGCCGGAAAGCTTTTGCATCTGAATGAAGTGGAAATTGCTTCTGTTTATTATTCTAATTCAGGAAATTTGATCGTACCCATTGTGACCTTTATTCTTGGACAGGACTGGGTTTTATATGGATGTGTTTTTATGAGTGTGCAGCTTATCTTTCTGTGGACACACTGCAAAAAGATTATCAGCCGGGAATCTTCCTACGACTGGAAAAAGATTGTGTTAAATATTAACATGATTTCTATTTTTATCGGTGTTGTACTTTTTTTCGCAAAAATCCATTTGCCGGAGATCATCAATAATACTCTTGGCTCAGTGGGCAGCATGATAGGACCGGCCAGTATGATCGTAACCGGTATGCTGTTTGCAGGAATGAATCTGAAACAGATTTTTGCTGACAAAAGAGTATATTTTGTATCATTTCTTCGTCTGATTGCAGTGCCTTTGCTTGCACTTGTAATGATTAAGATCAGCCATCTGGCTATGTTCTCTGCAGACGGAAATAAAATCATGCTTATTGTCTTTCTGGCGATCATCACACCGTCTGCTTCCACAATAACCCAGATGTGCCAGGTATACGGAAATGATTCACGCTATGCCAGTGCCATCAATGTCATGACCACACTGTTCTCAATTATTACAATGCCGCTGATGGTAATGTTATTTGAGGCAGTTATATAAAACAATTACCTGTACATGAAAAAAGAAAGGAAATTACAATGAATATTACTGTTTATCTTGGAGCTTTGGAGGGGAATGATCCGGCACTTGGAAATGCTGTCCGGGAACTTGGTACATGGATTGGAGAAAGCGGAAATTCTCTGGTATATGGAGGTTCAAAGTCCGGTCTTATGGGACAGATAGCAGAAAGTGTGCTGAATGCCGGAGGAAAAGTAACAGGCGTGGAACCACAGTTTTTTATAGATTCTGAACTGCAGTATGATGAGATCACAGAACTGATCGTCACAAAAGATATGGCTGAAAGAAAAGCAAAAATGATTGAACTAGGTGATGCATTTATTGCATTTCCGGGAGGCACCGGTACTCTGGAGGAAATCGCAGAAGTTATGTCCATGGTTTCCTTAAAACACCTTAATGCCCCCTGTATTCTGTATAATCTGAATGGATATTATGACAGCCTGAAACAGCTTCTTGACCATATGATCAAGATGGGGCTGTCCTCAGAAAATCGTCAGCAGGGAATTTATTTTGCTGATGATATGGAAGATATTAAAGCACTTCTGGCTACAGTAACTAAGTAAAATTCAGATCGTAAACAATTGTCAAACACCCCTGGGGGATATTTACCTATTCATATATTGCATAGTTCATACTACTTTTTTCATGGTTTGAAATCCCCCTGGGAGGCTTGTTCTTTCCCATAATTTTGTTAAAATATAATCAATGCAGAGATCATTAAATATCAGTCAGCGAGATACTTAATGATCCATGTATCCGCACAAAGATTTGTGTCAAACAACAAATAAAGGTGCACAGACCTCCGCGCAATGCGCATCTAAAAACTCATTAAAAAAAGTACTTCGTCCGCAGGAAGTACTTTTTTTAACGAAAAGATAATTATCAATATTATGATAGCATCTTCAATTCATGTTCTTCATTCATACAGGCAAATCTTGTACCAATAGTTTCAGCCAGCTGTCTGTTATGTGTGATCATAATCAACGTTTTTCCTGCATTATGAAAACTCTGCAAAAACTCCACCAGCATATCCTGTGTTTTTTCATCAAGTCCTGCAAGAGGTTCATCCAAAATCAGGACCTCAGGATTCAACGAAAGAATACATGCCAATGAAACCTTTCTTTTCTCTCCTCCACTCAGATGATAGGGTGGTCTATCTCTTAGTTTTTCCAATCCAAATAAGTGCAGGCAGTCTTCTGTTCTTTTTTTTATCTCCGCTTCCGAAAGCCCCATCTGGACCGGGCCAAATGCAATTTCCTCCTCCACACTTCCACAGAAAAGCTGGGCATCTGCATTCTGAAACACATATCCCATCTGCTGATGAAACCATTTTGCAAACTGGCTGTTTTTTAACGCTTTTTCATTAATTTCATGTCCCTGATAAAAATATTTTCCTTCCGATGGAAAAATAATTCCATTCAATAGTTTAATCAGTGTTGATTTTCCACATCCGTTAGGTCCCTGGATAACTATAGAATCTCCTCTGTTTATGTGAAGATCCACATATCTCAGTGCAATTTCTTTTTCATATGCAAAACATACATTCTCAAGTCTGATCATAACTACCCTCTTCTGTCTTTTCCTGTCAATTATCATATCTTTCTGTTCAGATACCAGAACAATACAATACATCCAGCCATAATAAAAGTGCTGAAAATATCCGCTGCACATAACGTGTATTTCTGCTTTTTCTTATACTCTCCTGTAAATCCACGACAACACATTGCTGCATGCATTTCCTCTGCCATTTCACCAGATTTCAGAAATGAGATTCCCAACACACCTGACAAAGCTTTTGCTTTCTGAGGATTCTTTCCCACTGACCTTAACCGGACAGACGTAAGAATAGCTGCACATATCTCTCCAAGCACCGAAATATATTTCAAAGTAATATCCAGCGTAAAAATAAATATGGATGGCAGCCGAAAAGTTCTCATACTTCCTGTCAGTTTATTCCAGGATGTCCCTGATGACAAAATACCAACCAGAGTTACAGATACATATACTCTTGAAGTAATATTCATTAAAGTCTGAGGAGTTCCCATAAATACAGATGGGAGAAGGATCAATATAGAAAACAGAACCGCACCTGCTGTTCCTCTCAGGATCTGACGGATAGCTTTTGCCGAAAAAAACGCCAGTCTGGCTGTCACTGCTGCACACATAATCAGAGTAAACAGATAATTTCCCGAACATGCAGTAAGAACAATATATAGAAGTGTATAAAACAGTTTCAGAGAAGGAGTGGCAGAAAATTTGCCATCCTTCCCTTCATAAAACCGCATTTTTGCAAGCACAGATAAAACTGATTTCGTACTTTTTGTTAAAAATGCTTCTTTATCTTTAGATGGAACATAAGTTTCTCCGGAACACATCCAGTCTGGAAGCATAGTTTCTTCTTTTTTATGATCATTCATCTGTTATGCAGCCTTCTTTTTAAAATCAACTTTCTCTTTCATCATTGAAGAAATAATCTTAAAAATGATCACCAGAAGTGCCACGCCTACAATAGCCGAAAGAATATATCCTGTCCACTCAGGTAACCCGGACATAGAATAATCAGGAAACAAAGTTGACAGTTCAAATCCATTGGTCATTCCTGACGGAGTGTATCCAAGCTGGCTTCCGCCACTTACCAGACCAGCGATTTCATCAGCACCCCATTCACCCCAGGCAGTACCGGTTGCCAGAAGTCCCAGAGGAGTCAGTACGATGAGAACAGCCATCAGTATATACAGTGGTTTAAATGCTGTCTTATCCGGAACAGCATCCAATGCTTTTGGTGTAACTTTTTCAACAAAGGTAAGTACCACTACTGTCAGAATAATCTCTGCCAGACCAAATAATGTAATATGTCCGATCATCATTGCAGGTATTGATACACTTAGCGGATACGGACAATAAAGAGCCTGGCCTTCTGCATTTTTGAACAGCAGTGGCTGAATACCAAATTCAACAGCTGCACAAAAGGCCGCAGCATTAATACCTATATATGAACTAATTGCCGCGCTAAGTTTGCGCATACCTGTTTTCTTCAAAAGAAGTTTATACAGGAAAAAGCCCAGATATGGCAATATAAATGCCATATTAAAACAGTTTGCCCCAAATGCAAGGATTCCGCCATCTCCAAAAAGAAGGGCCTGTATCAGCAGAGCAATAGAAACCGCTATGCACCCGGCTGCAGGACTTCCTGTCAGTATGGCAATAAGAGTTCCCCCTACTGCATGTCCTGTTGTACCGCCCGGAAGCGGAACATTAAACATCATTCCCAGGAATGAAAAGGCTGCCCCAATACCAAGAAGCGGCATCTTTGATTTCGGTATCTCTGTTTTTATTTTATGAATAGAATATCCCCACACCGGAAGCATGGCTGCTGTCATTACAGCACATGTTGACGGGCTTAAATAATTTTCAGGTATATGCATAAATATACTTCCTTTCCTGTGAAAATATTATTTTTATCTGGCGCGCACCTTACAAACAACTGTATTGTAGCACCACATTAAAGCGTCAACAACCCACCCAAGGGGATATCTATATATTCTTATCCGGCATAGTTTTGCCTGTATTTTTCATACCACTATCGCACTTCCAAAAAAATCACATTCACGAAAGTACCGCATCCACCAGTCTCTGCGTATACTCTTCCTTGGGTTCATTGATGATATCATCGGGAATTCCGCTTTCCACTACTTTTCCCTCATACAGTACCAGAACCCTGTCACAGAACATCTGGACAAGGGCCAGATTATGACAAATAAAAATAAAAGACAGCCCATTCTTCTCTTTCAGGTCTTCCAGAAGCTCCATGATCTGTTTCTGTATGGTTACATCCAGAGCACTGGTTGCCTCATCACAGATCAGAACTTTTGGTTTTACTGCCAGAGCTCTTGCTATCGCAGCCCGCTGACACTGTCCGCCACTTACCTCATGAGGATATCTTTTTGCATATTCCTTCTCAAGGCCGCACTGCTCAAGCAATTCTGCTACTCTTTTCTCCACATCAGCCTTTTTCATTCCACGGTTTCTAAGACTCTCACCAATTCCGTCACCCAGTGTCCTTCTGGGATCAAAAGAACCCACCGGATTCTGAAAAACCATCTGTATATCTCCATATACCTCTTTCAGCTGACTTTGTTTCAGTCTTGTAATATCTTTTCCTTCAAATTTCAATGTACCCTCTGTGATATCAGTCAGCCGGGTGAGCAGCTTTGCTATTGTACTTTTCCCACTGCCGGATTCTCCTACGATTCCCAGCGTTTCTCCTTTTTTTAGTGTAAAGCTTACATCATTTACTGCTTTAAAAGGATTTTTTCCTCTCTGGGTAAATATTTTTGTTAAATGTTCTGCCTCTAAAAGTATGCTCATACTCTGACCTTCCTTTGCAGCTTTGGTACAGCCTCCAGCAATTTCCTGGTATACGGATCCCGGGGATGATCCAGTACACGGTCTGCTGTGCCATATTCTACTGTTTTTCCATTTTTCAAAACCAACACAGTATCTGCCATTGCCCGGACTACCCCGATATCATGTGTCACGATCACAATTGCAGTTCCAAACAACTCTCTTAACTTAAGCATTTCCCTTACAACCTGACGCTGTACAGACACATCCAGAGCACTGGTCGGTTCATCCGCAAATAGGATGGGCGGATTCATAAGCATGGCAATTGCAATACCTGCTCTCTGATTCATTCCGCCTGACAGTTCAAATGGATAACTGTCCCACACACGCTGACTGTCCTTAAAGTTCAGTTTATCAAACAGATCCATTGCCCTGCTTTTGGCCTCACTTCTTGTTATCTTCGTATGTACACGCATACTTTCATAAATCTGTTCTCCAATGGTGCGGATCGGGCACAGGGAAGCACCTGCATCCTGAAAGATCATGCCAATTCCTGCACCTCTGATCTTTCTTTTTTCTTTCTCCGGTATATCCAGAATATTCTGATTCATATATCGGATATCTCCTCTTGTCACAAGACCATCCGGTCCCAGAAGTCCCATTGCGGCTTTGATCAGGGTGCTTTTCCCACTGCCGGATTCTCCCACAAGGCCAAGTATCTCTCCATGTTCAAGAGAGAAGCTCACATCATGAACCACCGCTTTCCCGCCAAATGATATCTCTACGGAATCGTAGGTCAGTATTTTTCTATCCATTTCTGTAAACCATCCTTGTTAATACTTACCAAATCAGGGGCAAAATATCTTTTGCCCCTGAAATATCATCGTTCACATATTCTTCATTTATTGTTACAGTTTAGTTGATATCCAAATCCGCTGTCAGTTCATAATAATCACATGGATGTGCAGTCAGTCCTGTTACATTAGACTGCATGATCATACTCATTCTCAGGTAAGAGCAGAATACATAGGCATTGTCATCCAGGATTGTCTGCTGCATCTGAATCGCCAGATCTGAACGCTTATCTGCGTCGAATTCTTGCTTCATCTGTTTTTCCAGATCTTCCAGTTTATCACTGTGATAATGTCCGTTATTGCTTGCAGATTCATCCAGTGTGCAGGAAGTGAAGAAATACTCCGGATCTCCTGTAGGTGCAGTTACCATGGCACTTGCATATACATCCCATAATGCAGGGTCTTTACGGATAGTATTATTATCAGAGGTACAATTTATCTGAACATCCATACCGATTTCTTTTAAGGTTGCCTGTGCAGACTCTGCAAGAAGCGGAAGCTCCTGACGGCTGGGATAAGTAAGCCAGCGGATCTCCAGTTTCTGTCCGTCTTTTTCACGGATACCGTCACCATCAGAATCCACCCATCCTGCTTCCTCCAGAACCTTCTTTGCCCCATCAGGATCATAGCTCTCTGTTGTCAGATTCTGCCCTCCAAAAGAGAAGGTATCCGGGAAAACACCGACTGCAGGATATCCATATCCATTCAGAAGCACAGACACAAAGCTGTCCTTATCAATACCCATGGCAATTGCTTTACGCACTGCCGGGTCAGATGTTACAGGACTTTCAAAGTTCATCCACGCATAGAATGCACGGCTTGTAGCTGTACTGGTAAATGTAAAGTCATCATTTTCAAATAAAGGATAGCTTGCATATGCCATACCATAGGCAGCATTAATCTCCCCTGCCTGAAGAGCCATTGCCAGTGTATCACCGTCAGAGATTGTACGGACAGTGATCTCATCCACATTCACATCTCCGTTCCAGTAGTTTTCATTCTTTACAAGATTAACATGATCATCTGTCACCAGTTCAGTTGCCACATAAGGACCTGTACCGATCACTATACCATCATCACTGATACCTGCCTGCATATCAATAATACATCCATAAGGATCACTGAGATAATTGATCAGTGCAGGCTTCGGTTCTGTAGTCTTTATGGTAACAGTATTTCCATCTGCCTCGATAGTATCAATGCAAAGATCTCCTGCTGCACGCTCATGATTGGCAACCAAAGCCTCCAGGCTTTCCTTTACTGCCTCTCCGTCACAGGCACGTCCATTGGAAAACACAACTCCGTCGTTCAGTGTGATCTTCCAGGTCAGCTCGTCAATATTTTCATACTCTTTTGCGATCCATGGCTCTATTTCCATTGTATCAGAATAACGGAAAAGAGTTTCCCCTACTCCATAACGGATGCAAGCCCATCCTGCATAGGTATTCTGAGGATTAATATCTGCCTCCTCATTTTCCGCATTAAAGGTGGTATCGCCAAATACCAATGTCTTTTTTTCTGCTGCCAGTGTTGGCATAGCTGTCATTCCTACTGCCAGCCCCAGGGCAATTGCCATTGCCAGAAATTTCTTTGTTCTCATTTTCTTTCCTCCTCGTTTGTTTTCATATTACTTATCATGAACGGCTGTTCTTAGGATCCAGATAGTCACGAACTGTATCACCTAACAGATTGAAAATTGCCACAGATATAAAAATTGCAATTCCAGGTGATAATACTACCCATGGATATGTTTGGATCATACTTCGTCCGCTGCTCATCATACTTCCCCATTCAGCCATGGGAATCTGTGCTCCCAGTCCAAGAAATGACAGACCTGCAAGTTCCATCATCATGGTACCGATATCAAGCATGGCTGTTACCAGAACAGGGCCCAGCATATTTGGAAGAATATGTCTGAGCATAATCTGACCTGAGCTGTCACCTGCCAGTATGGCAGCATGAATATAGGGTTCCTCTTTTAATGCCAGAGTCTGCCCTCTGGCAATACGTGAATATTTCGGCCAGCTTACTACTGCCAGTGCTATAACAGCATTCTGAATGCCTCCCCCAAGAATAGCTGCAATCGCCATGGCAAATACAAGCCCAGGGAAAGCAAGACATATATCTGAGATTCTCATCATAACAGTATCTGCAGCTCCGCCAAAATATCCGCAGCATACACCCACAGCTGTTCCTAACACAAAAATCACAGCAACCAGGATAAAGGTCGAAAAAATACTGGCTCTTGCACCACTTATAACTCTGGACAGCATATCTCTCCCATATGTATCTGTTCCCATAGGATGCTGAAGACTGGGGGGCTGAAGTGCACTTGCCAGATCCTGTGCATAAGGGTCATATGGACAGAGATGCTCTGAAAAAACTGCAAGTATCACAAGCCCTATTGCCAGAATAAGAAAAAAGACCAGCTTTTGTTTTATATGGTTTTTCTTAATCTTCTGTACACGCACTGTCACATTTTTATTCTGCTTTTCACTCATTGTTTCACACCTCCCAGACGGATTCTCGGATCCAGGAACCGGTATGACAGATCTGTAAGCAGATTTACTACAACATAGATGATCGCCATCCACATAACATATGCCTGAATAATAGGATAATCACGCATGGAGATAGCATCTACTGCCATCTTTCCAACTCCATCCCACATAAAGATTGATTCTACGATTGCAGTTCCTCCCAGCAGATTTCCCACTGACAGCATCAGCAAGGTAATGATGGTTACCAGCGAAGCCTTCATAATACTTTTCCAAAGAGTGACAGAAAACTTTACTCCTCTTGCTTTCGCTCCTGCCACATAATCTTTACTCAGTTCATCCAGCACAGTTGCACGGACCTGGCGAAGATACTTGGCCGACATGGCAATTGCCAGAGTGATTGCCGGCATTGCCACACTCTTTAAACTTACATCTTTGGATATAACCGGAAAAATCCGCAACCTGATCGCAAGAAAATACATCAACAGCAATGATACAAAAAAATTAGGAAGACTGTTTCCTATAAAGCTGCATAAACGGATCAGATAATCCGTAATCGTATTCTGTTTCACTGCTGACAGAATCCCCAGAGGGATTGATATGATGATGGTCAGCAAAATAGATGTCACTGTAAGAAGCAGCGTTGCCGGAAGCTTCGATATGAACGTATCAAAAACCGGAAGACTGGATACATAGCTGTTTCCCATATCTCCATGAAGCAGTTTCCCAAGCCACACAAAATACTGGGTCAGAAATGGTTTGTCCAGTCCCAGCTGTTCTCTGGCTGCATTTAACTTATCTTCTGACAGAATCTGTCCTGTATTTTCCATTTTTTGTGTCACTACATCACTTCCCGCAATCCGCATCATGCCATAGGAGAGAAAAGTAATCGCAAACAAAATGGGAATCAGTTGGAGCAGTCGTCTGAATGCATATTTTCTCATTTGATTATCTCCATTTTATAATTTTTCAAAATTGTACTCCTAATTAGCCACCATTCAGTTTAACAAAAGCAAAAATAGCCCACAACCCACCCTGGGGGTTATAAGCTATTCTTAATTTGAATATCTATCGTCATTTTTGGAATAGGTTTTTTTAATATCAGCAATAATTTAAAACAACCATCCCATTTTGTTCTAAACTATGTTATACTACAAGAGCTGTCGAACCTCCAGCAGGAAGGAGGTGAGTTTCATGGAAGCAATTTTTACTTCATTTCTTGTCTCTGTCATAGCAGGCGTAGTTAGCTACTACATATGCAAATGGCTGGACAGCGGACATTAGACAGCAACAGTCTAAACGGAACAGCTCCCCGTAACGAGCAAGAAAGCCCTCAGAGCGGCAACTCTGAGGGCTTTCGTTTCGCTTCATGGAAATTTCACTTCATTTCTTAGCTACTATTAGTATATGCAAAATAAGTTAAAAAGTCAACTGCAATTTTTATTAATGCTTCGGCAATTAATGCTTCGGCAGTCTGCTCTTTAAAAACTCCACAAGCTCTGCCACACTCTCATCCATTTCTTCTCCTTTGTGGAGTATAAAACCAAAAATCACTTTACTGTCTCCAAGATCCAGAGGGATTCCCGGTGTAGTTCCTTCTTTGTTTTCTGACAGGTAACTTCCGCTTATATTTGCCACCTTACTGTTCTTCAGCATTTTTTCCATAATATAATCACTGTTGGTCAGCACGGAAATGTCAATATCCTTCCATTGGAATGCATCTTCTTTTACAGCACCGATGTCAAAAAATTCATCCTGATAATTCTGTATAAAACGGATTCCCTCCAGGTCTTCCAGTTCTGCCCTCTCTTTGCCGGAATTGTAAAGCTCTGTCAGCCCTCCCGGATACAGCATTACATCTGTTTCATAGATAGGTTCGAAATGCATTTTGTTTTTTGACAATTCATACAGGAAATTTTCCTTCTGCTGACTGAGGATATATACAAAACCAATATCATCCATATAATCCCGGACTCTTTCCATTACGCTTTGTACACCTGCTGTTGTTACCTGGAAATGATATTTTTTTTCATAGGTTTCATTATAAAAGTCTACAAATTGATTGGCAAACCAGGAGCTGGGATTTAAAGATATCCGGATCCATTTTGTCATTCCGCTGGAAGCCATATTTTCCAGAACATTTACTTCATTTATAATTTTCGACGCATATTCATACATCTTATGCCCCTGTACTGTCAGTCTGATTCCTCTTGGCAGCCGTTCAAAAAGCTGCATTCCCAGCGTATCTTCCAGTCCCTTAATCACCTTGCTGACGCTGGGCTGTGTAGAATACAGATTTTTCGCAGCATCACTGAATGAACCAGTCTGCGCACATACTACGAAATACTGTAATTGTTTTAAATCCATAAAGATTTTATCCCTCTTTCTGTTTTTATTATCTGAAATTCAGCCTGCAAGATTCAGCATTTTTAATAAGAACAGCCAGCTCAGGCCATAATAGGTAATTACTGCAACAAGGTCATTCACTGTTGTGATCAGCGGACCTGATGCTACTGCCGGGTCAATATTGATCTTCTTAAAGAACAATGGAATACAGGTGCCTACTGCACTGGAGATCAACATAGCCAGCAACAGTGCCACACCGATACATCCGGATACTGCATAGGAAAACAAAAGTGTTTTTCCTTTAAACAGATAAATATACAATCCAATCAGCGCAAAAGACAGAATTCCAAGAAGTCCGCCATTACACAGACCAATTCTCATTTCCTTCCACACAAGTTCCAGTTTCTGCTTACCTGTCAGAGATTCATCCATCAGCACACGAATCGTCACAGCCAGAGACTGGGTACCCACATTACCTGCCATATCAAGGATCAAAGACTGGAAGCACATAATGATCGGAAGTACAGTCACCACCTTCTCAAAAATTCCTACCACTGAGGAAACTACCATGCCAAGTCCCAGAAGAATGATCAGCCAGGGCAGACGTTTCTTCATACTTTCTTTCAGTGGCTCCTTTAAATCCTCTTCTGCTGTCAGACCGGCCAGCTTCGCATAGTCATCACCCATCTCATCATCAACCAGGTCAATGATACTGGCAGATGTGATGACACCCAGAAGCTGATTATCGTTGTCAAGAACCGGAATAGAATCCTCAGAATAATCTTTCAGTTCTTCGATACAGTCATCAATATTCTCTTCCGCATATACATATGGATAGGAAGTCACCACCAGATTCTCAAGCAGATCATCCCGTCTGGCAATGATCAGTTCTTTCAGATTAATGGCCCCATAAAATTTCTGCTGCTCTGTCACTACAAAAATAGTGGAGATATTGTCATTTTTTGCAGCCTGTTCGATCAGACTGCTCATTGCCTGCTTAACTGTCAGTTTATCTGTGATCACAATATAATTTGTTGTCATGCGGCTTCCGATCTCATCCTCATCAAAGGATGCGATCATCTCCACATCACGTCGAACCTCAGGTTCAAGCAGATCGATCAGTATTTTTTTCTTTGTTTTTTCAACTTTATTTAATACATCTGCAAGAGCATCTGTCTCCATTTTGGATAAAATGGCTGCTGCTTTTTTCACATCCATTTCATTCAGATACTCTGCTGCATTCTCCTCATCTGTATATTCAAAAATATCAGAGAGCATATCTGTATCCAGGATACGGTACAGCTTGCACCGCTCCTGTACAGTCAGTTTCGGCATTACATCTGCCAGATCATTCTCATGATAATCCTGCAGCCTTCCTCCCATAACGGCAGGAGAGGTGTTGCTGCGGATGATCTTCAGAATTTCTTTGGAATAATCCTGTACTCTTTTCTCCATTCTTTCATCCTCCGTTTTTTTGCATAAAAGCACACCAAAAGAAAGCAGTCTGTTATTTATTACATTTTACTGCCATTTCTTTCATGCTTTTTCCAGCACAATAAACCGCAGGGTATCAAACCATAACCTGCTATTCATCCGCTGTCCGTAACTGTCCGGCATCTTCGCCAGATCATTACTGCTCAATATGTAATTGCATGATTCGGGGGAATTTCATAAATACAGGATAAGAAATGAAAAAGACATCCAATCTTCCACATACAGAAACTGTCAGATCACAGACAGTAAAAAACTTCTATTTTATATGCATACATGGAAAATCCTGAAAATATATGACTACAGCAGAACAAAAACGGCTGCTATACTCATATACTCTTTTTAATTCAGATCCTGTGCTACTACTTCGCCCATGAGAATCGCAATTATCCATTCTGTTCCACCTGCCTTTTCTTTAAAATTTACGATTTCGGATATCAGACCCTGTTTTCGGGAATCTGATTTCTAACAGCAAATTTTATGCTGTTTCCTATTTTGAAACAGCATTTTTAAAATTATTTTCAATTTGCACAGTTATTGTAACCGCCCAGTAGAGAAAAAGCAACCCTGTTTTCTCATTTTTTACATTAATTTTTGTTAATGTTAACGATAAGTTTGCTTCTTTTATTCCTAAATGATAGAATATAATCAGAAATTTGCAAATAATAAGATTATTGCCATAAACATGCAAGACTATAATTGATATTCACAGGAGAAAAAATATGTCATTTATCAGTGTATTTGATGTTATGGGGCCGAACATGATCGGTCCTTCAAGTTCACATACCGCAGGTGCGGCGCGTATTTCCTATCTTGCCCAGAAAATGATCGAAGGCCCGTTAAAGAGAGCAGACTTCATCCTGTACGGCTCTTTTGCAAAAACTTACCATGGTCACGGTACTGACCGAGCTCTGCTGGGTGGTATTATGGGATTCTCTACTGATGATATGCGCATCCGAAATTCTTTTGATATTGCTCATGAAAAAGGTCTGAAATTCTCTTTCACTCCAAATGAGCAGGAAACAGATATTCATCCGAACACCGTAGATATCTGCATGGAAAATAAAAAAGGCCAGAAAATGACCGTACGCGGCGAATCCCTTGGAGGAGGCAAGGTCCGTATTGTAGATATCAATCACGTACAGGTAGACTTTACAGGCGAGTACAGTGCAGTGATCGTGATTCATCAGGACACTCCCGGCGTTGTGGCCTATATTACCAAATGCCTGAGTGACCGCAATATCAATATTGCATTTATGCGTCTGTTCCGTGAAAGCAAGGGAGAGATTGCTTATACAATCGTAGAATCTGACGGCAAACTTCCTGAGAATATCGTTCCTGCGATTCGCGAGAACCCGAATATTCATGAAGTTATGATCGTACAGATGTAAAGAAAGGAGGATTTTTATCATGGATTTTAAAAATGCAAATGAACTCTTAGCACTCTGTGAAGAAAAAAATCTTCCTATCTCAGAGATTATGCGTATCCGTGAGATTGAGCTTGGCGAAACAGCCTCTGAGATTGTAAATAAAAAAATGACACGAGTACTGGGAATTATGAAAGATGCTGCTTTCTCACCAATCAGACAGCCGGTAAAATCTATGGGTGGTCTGATCGGCGGCGAAGCCAGAAAGCTGAGTCTCCACGCTCAGGAGAAAAAAGGTCTCTGCGGAAATCTGCTTCAGAAGGCAATTACTTATGCTATGGCTACACTGGAAACGAATGCCTCCATGGGGCTGATCGTGGCCTCTCCTACTGCCGGTTCTGCCGGAATCGTACCGGGGCTGATGCTGGCAATGCAGGAACATTATCAATTCTCTGATGAAGAGATTATACGGGCATTATTTAACGCAAGTGCCATTGGTTATCTGGCAATGCGAAATGCAACTGTTGCAGGTGCGGTAGGCGGATGCCAGGCCGAGGTAGGGGTTGCATCTGCAATGGCTGCATCTGCTGCTGTAGAGCTGATGGGAGGTTCACCGAAAGAATGTACTTTTGCTGCATCTACTGTTCTTATGAACATGCTTGGTCTGGTATGCGATCCGGTCGGTGGTCTGGTAGAATATCCATGTCAGAACAGAAATGCTGCAGGTGTGGCAAACGCTATAATTGCCGCAGAAATGGCTCTCGCAGGAATCCCGCAGTTGATTCCTCTGGACGAAATGATCCAGACGATGTTTACCGTGGGTAAAAAGCTTCCTGCAGAACTGCGTGAAACTGCTATGGGAGGATGCGCTACTACGCCATCTGCATGTGAAGCATGCCATATATGCAGTTAACAGGCTGACAAATAAAAAAACTGTCTCTGTAATGCACCTATTTTCTACGTATAATGTGCATATACAGGACAGTTTTTTATTATTTTTCCAGCTTTGCCAGCACTTTTGATGTAAAATGTGTATCGAAAAACTGAACAAAAGGTCCGAATCCAAATGCACTGACCAGTGTTCCCAGTCCGACGATTCCCCCTGCAAGCCAACACACCAGTGCACTGATCGCATCATTAGATACTCTGCACCAGAAATACGGAATTTTCGGCCATTTCTCTGTCATGATCAGAGAAATACTGTCATATGGTGCAACTCCCTGTTTCGGAAGCTGGTACATGGAAATTCCAAGGCTTGTTATGATAACTCCAATAAATACGGTAACCACCTGCATTGCCATCTGATCCGGTGCATCGATCACAGATGTGATCAGGTTATAGAAAAATGTAACAAAATATCCAAGGAATAACGCATTTATGATCGTTCCCAATCCGATAAGCTTTCTTCCCCAGATAATTTCTATTACAAAAAATCCCAGATTCAGAAGAATTAAAAAACGGGCATATTCAATTCCCACACATTCTGCCAGTGCCATTACCATTCCGCTGAAAGGGTCATTTCCAAGTCCGGAAAGTTTAAATATCGCAATTCCCAAACCAAGGATTATATTTCCAATCAACATTACGACCACATACTTCCAGTTTATTTTTCTGATCCATTCACTCATCTTTTTTCCTCCGTAAAATTAACTCTTTCTATCATATCAGACAGTAAAATACTTTACAATATTCTTTCTGTAAATTGTTTTCCACTATTTTAAAACTACGTTACTGTTCACTCCGTTCACAGTAACGTACCCAAAATTCATTCCAGATTGCCTGCGGCAATGGAATTTTGGCTTGTATGTCTTGTGATTTTGGCATATTCATGCCAAAACACTTCGCGGGATAGTGGTGTGTGAACAGTTACAAAACTACTTGATTTACTCCGTGAATATGACTATAATGAGAAAAACGTATATAGGTGTATATACACCCTTCTATACATAATAAAAACAGGAGAAAGTAATCTATGGAAAAGTTTAAAGCATTTCTCAGACGCAAAGACATCGAGATTTCCATAAAACGTTATGGAATCGATGCCCTTGGTGCCATGGCGCAGGGTCTTTTCTGCTCCCTGCTGATTGGTACGATCATCAACACACTTGGAACACAGTTTCATATTTCATTTCTGACCACTGCTGTGGCAACTGTAAACGACACCCAGTATACCGTAGGCTCTCTGGCATCTGCAATGAGTGGTCCTGCCATGGCTGTTGCCATCGGCTATGCGCTACATTGTCCGCCGTTGGTGTTGTTTTCACTGATCACTGTTGGCTTTGCATCTAACGCATTAGGCGGTGCAGGCGGACCGCTGGCTGTATTATTTGTAGCCATCTTCGCTTCCGAAATCGGAAAAGCAGTATCTAAGGAAACCAAAATTGATATTCTGGTCACTCCACTTGTCACAATCGGTATAGGTGTTGCCCTGTCTGCATGGTGGGCTCCGGCACTTGGAAGTGCCGCAATGAAAGTGGGAAATATTATTATGTGGGCAACCAACCTGCAGCCGTTCCTGATGGGAATCCTTGTTTCTGTATTCGTGGGTATTGCACTGACACTTCCTATCTCATCTGCCGCCATCTGTGCTGCGCTTGGCCTTACCGGACTTGCCGGAGGAGCTGCTGTTGCAGGATGCTGCGCACAGATGATAGGTTTCGCAGTAATGTCCTTCCGTGAGAACAAATGGGGCGGACTTGTTTCTCAGGGAATCGGAACATCCATGCTCCAGATGGGAAATATCGTAAAAAATCCACGCATCTGGATTGCACCGATCCTTACTTCTGCCATCACCGGACCTCTTGCAACCTGTCTGTTCAAACTTCAGATGAACGGTACTCCGGTTTCTTCCGGTATGGGTACCTGTGGATTCGTAGGACAGATTGGTGTATATACCGGCTGGATGAATGATATTGCAGATGGACTTAAAACCTCAGTTACAGGCTGGGACTGGGCAGGTCTCCTGATGATCTCCTTCATCCTCCCTGCAATTCTGTGTCCGCTCATCAATATGTTTATCCGTAAGCTTGGGTGGGTGAAAGATGGAGATATGACACTGTCATAATCTTCGTTTTATCCATTACCTTCTATAAAAATTCTGTTTCCATAACAGAAAACAGCTGCACTACCTGTCATCTGACGTACTGCTCACAGTTTTATCCCTGAGCATACTTTTCAGACAGTATCGCAGCTGTTTTTATAATAATTCTTTAAAATAATCTTTATTTTCTTTTATCTTTCTACTTCTGTATATTGATTTCCTTCTGCATCGCGCAGATTATCATCCACATAAATTTTTCTTCCTGCTATATCCAGCCGTTCCTTATAATCAAGTGATACACCGCCAAGCATAGCGGCTACAAATGAAAAAACAATCGTCATTCTGCAAAATGTCTGAAGAAATCTGAGTGCACCATAAATAAACAGATTCTTATAATAAGCAGATCTGAATTCCTTTTCTACACCCCTTGCTGTAATTCGATACATAAACATAACTACTGCCAACAAAAAGATTCCAACTATCAAAAGAAATATTCCTGCTTCACGATATTCTCCTGTCAGATGATATGCTCCTATCAGTAACATCGCAGGTGTAAGCAATGTCATTATAAAAACCATTTCTGCTCGAAATGTATAAAAACGATACATTAAGAACAATAACACCAATACAGCAACCAAAAACATAGCATTTTACTCCTTCTTACAATATTTTTTTATTTCGCAGTTATGATAATAACACAGATAACACTTATTACTGTTTTAGGCACTGATATTAGACAAAATTTCTATAAAAGCTTTGCATTTTCCATCCTTCTCGCTTATACTTATATATGTTACATTTTAAGGAAGGATTTTGTTATTACTATGAGTGATTTTTCACAAAGACTTGAAAAAGAAATACAAAATACAGGCAAAACATTATGTTATCTTGCCGAAGCCAGTGGTCTGCAATTAGACTATATCTCCAAAATGAATAAAGGAAAACGCATTCCCAAAGAAGAAAACCGTCTGGTACGGCTTCTTGACGCAATGGAATGTACCGCCAGCACAAAATCTGATCTTCTGCTTCTCTACCGACAGGAAAAAATGGGAAAAAGCCAGTGGCAATGTATGGAAGAACTGATCCATATCATCCAGCAGGATGTAATTGAATTTCCGACAGCTTATGCCTCTGTCAGCATATCAGACACCCCAAATACAATCTCTATCCTGGATAAC
Source organism: Blautia sp. MSK18_10 (assembly GCF_020553185.1). Classification (NCBI taxonomy): domain Bacteria; kingdom Bacillati; phylum Bacillota; class Clostridia; order Lachnospirales; family Lachnospiraceae; genus Blautia; species Blautia sp. MSK18_10. Next base: position 99,783 of record NZ_JAJCGT010000007.1, read on the forward strand.
GAGTTTGCCATTTACTCCTGGATTCGAAAAATAATGATAAGTACATCAGATTCAGAAATTTATTTATGGACTTCAGAAATTTCTTCGGAACATTTACATTATCTCATTCAGATCATACATGAAGCATCATATCAGAAGCTGGAACATCTTTTTCCTCTGCTGCAGAATCAGAATGCCGACAATACATTAGATAACCTGAAAAAAATATCCATCTTAAAACCAGCTATGTTTTGTGAAGGCTATGAACCTTTTTATTATTATATTACCCCCTCTGTATCCGAAGAAAAAAAATCCGGTCTGCTTCCAAACTGGCTGATCACAGATAATATTGCCATTGGAATAAATTTCCAGACATCAAAAGGAATCATCATCAGAGATACTCAGCAACTACAATTGTTGAAACATGAATTTATCCGCGAAAAAGTGCTGGCCAGAAAAATGCTGTTTCGTTCTGATCTGGATTCTTATGTAAAAGATGTAAACACTATGATGAGCGAAGGTTATGTAACACACAACTATTACATTGAATATTCTCCATGCCTTCTCCATCTGATTCCAGCAAATATACTTGAACAGCAGATTATACTGGATACAGTCGAAAAGGAACCATTACTTGTTTCTCTTTCTCAACGTACCCGACATATGGAAAACGAAAACATGGTACATATTTTCTGTATTTCAGGTCTAAGGCAATTCATGGAAGAAGGACGTATAGCTGGTTATCCTGACATGCTTTACAAACCATTTGATCCGTCTTTACGTCTGTGGCTTCTAAAAAGTTATTATCAATACATGCTTAACACACCACACTCCTGTATCTGTGTAAAGGAAAATTTCATCCATCTGCCCAGACATATTTCCATTGTATCCAGTTCTAATGTCAATAATGGCATTGCTTTCTGGAATAACACCAGCCATGGTCTGCAATATTATGTCTTAAAAGAATCCGGGTTTTCCCAAAAGCTTTATGAATTCTGTCAGTTCCTTGATAAGGGTAATATGGCATGGTCAGAACAGGAAACTCTGGAAATTATCAGAAATATGATTCTGGAATATGGCGGAACGTTGTAATCTATGTTTATCAGACTACAACAGATTCTTTAATAATAAATATTTTCAAAGACACCTGAAAAATAAGCGCTTACTTTTCAAATTCAAAATCCCCAGACATGATGTTATTTTATGACATCATGTCTGGGGATTTTCTTTTTGCAGGCTACCTTGAAAACAATCTTGAAAAAAATCCTTTCTTTTTTGCCTTCTCAGGTACTTTCTGTGCATTCTGATTTATGTATTCCTGGAACATTCGCTTTGAATCTCTGATCATTCCGTTTAACTGTGCATTATTATCAGCGTTAATCCCATCGCACAATTCAACACCTTTTCTTGCATAATATAATGCATTTTCATCATGGTTTAGTCTTATATTTGCCACCTGAAGCATCTGATAAATCGGTATCTGATAAACTGGCATTTCTTCCTGCAATATCAAATCTCTATGATTATTCAATAACAACAGCACTTTTTCTGCTGTTTCTATTATCTGTTCAGGGTTTACATTCTCTTCCTGAACATTTTGCAGATACATAGATCCGCATCCTACGCAGATTCTGATGAATGTTTTTTGCACATTTTCTCTCACTTGTTGGTTTAAAATTTCTGCATTCCACATATATTCAATACTTTCTGCCATAAACCAACTCTTCTCAGCCAATTCTGCACATTCCTGTCCCTGAATCTTCTTTACTGTTACAATAGAAATACATGCCAACATTCTTATGAGTTCATTCATCAAGAAAATTTCTGCTGTTTCTTCTCTGGATTTTCCCTTTTGTTCTTTTTCAAAATCTCCCTGTTGGTATTCCACAAATTTCTGTAATTCACTGACAACTTCCAGATTGTTCCCCTGTGAATCATCCATTTCCAGTTTTTTGATCATAACCCATATCAGATTTTGATATGCATTCTTCCATTCCCTGGATTTTTCCGCACTATTACTAATAGCCATACAGCTTCTTAACATTTCTATTTTATCATATGTCTGCATATATGGGCTATTCAAAATTCCAAGAACTTTAAAAGCCATACAATGAAAATCTGCTTTTTTTACTGCATTCATCAATAATTCAGGATATTTCTGAGATTCAAGAAACTCGGAAGCAAATATTTCTTTCTGTTTCTCTGCAATGAGGCATTTCTTATTTATATTTTCTCCGCAAAATCTACTTCCCTGTAAAAATTCTCCAAATATATTTTCAAAAACAGCCTGTTTTACAGTTTCTTCCATAGTCATTCCGCGAAACCGCATCTGCGGACAGTCCAATTTTTCTGAAACTGCTGTAATTTTATATTTTTCTTTTATTTCAATCAGCGCCGGTACAATTAAATATTCTGCTCCTGTCAGTATTTCCAGACGATTATACACATCTTTATACGGAACGTCTGATTTATCTCCTCTGGAAAATATCAGCTTGGGAAATGACTTCCAGCATATACCTTCCAAAATATGCTCTTTCACCTTCACTTGTGCCAGTTCATAGATACAATCATATCCTTCCTGAGTGCTCTTTACAGTAACATAGGTATCTGACTGCACCGAATATAATTGTTCTTCATAATAATCTGACAAAAATATTCTGTCACTCCAGTGTTCCCAGGAATACATGTAATCCATGTATGATTCATACACATTATTTCCAAACAATCCTGTCGTAGGTCCTGTGAACAATGCATTCCACGTTTCATATCTGTCAATTTTCTCATTATAAGCTTTTAGCATTTCTGCCTGCTCTTCTTTACTATACGGCGAAATTTCTGTTCGTTCACTTGTTTTCTGTACACTAACTCCACCTTTACGACGTCCATGTTCAATCAGAACAACTATTATAAGCTCTTCTTTTGGCAAAAAATCTATCTCAAAAGAAACATCCCATGGCTTTTCGTCACAATAAGTTCTGTAATTAATTCCTGAATTTATTACTTTTTGTATTGTTTGGGCATCAAGATTTTCCCACGGAGTATAAATAGGAAATTCCATATCATTTTCCCTCTACGTTTTCTATTTTAATATCTTTATTGAAACTTTCCCGCCAATTCCGGCCTGACATTGAACCTTGATAATATCCCCATCCTTTAAATTCAGATCCAGATATCCATCTCCGGTTTTAAACATTACTCCTGCCATTGATTTTGCAAATCTACTGGTTGCCATGGTATCTGCGATCCCATTCCCTTCAACAACTCCTATTATTGATCCTATTAAATTAACATTGCCTTTTTTATTCTCCTTCGCCGGATCTATCATAGTAATGCGGTGGAAACCTGGTTGCAGATTGATTTCATAAGGAGTCTTGGAAGCTTCATATAAAGTTCCTTCTTCCTCATCATCAATTAATATGCCAATTTTAGCCTTTGAATTCAAGATTTTATTATGTTTTAACGGATGAAACATTTTATCCATCATACTCATAGAATAATCCTTTGCCATTCTGCTTGAATCCTTTACTGTTAATACTAACTTTGCGCTCATGTTTTTTCCTCCATGTTCAAATGATTTATAACATATTTTACTATATTTCTGCTTTCGAGATTGATTAGGCACAAAAGTTAGACAAAATTCTCTGAATTTTCCGTCTAATTTCTACGCCTAATACACTCTTTTTAATTTTTTATGCTATGATAAAACAAACTTGTGAAATATTATTCACAAAATTATTTTCTCAGGAGGAAAACTAATATGAAGAAAAAGAAATGGTTTCTCGTAATCACAAGTATTCTGTTGATGCTTCTTGCATGCACTCAGATACAGGCCGCTGCTATTAAAGCACCTGCAAATATCAAAGTTACTGCTTCAAAAAAAGCAAGTGTTTCCATTAAATGGTCTAAAGTTTCTAATGCATCCGGGTATGAAATCTGGCGTGCCAATTCTGCAAAAGGAAATTATAGTAAAATCAAAACCATAAAAACAAAAAATACTACCAGCTATGCAAACAAAAAACTTTCTGCAGGACATTACTATTACAAAGTACGTGCTTATAAAACCGTAAATGGAAAAACTATTTACAGTAACTTTTCCAGATATAGCGGAACAACGGTCAAAGTACTTAACCTTATGAAAAATCTTCCGCCTTTAAGCCCATCATATGTCGGAAAATATTCTACTATTATCAACAAAATAGGTGGAATGCATAAAAAAAGCAATTCTGGTTATCCATCTTTCTATGCTGCCGGAAACAAGATGATCATTGGTGTAAATTATAATGCAAAATATTCCAAGAATCAGAAATATGTCTATATTTGCAATCGCGGAAATTACGGTGTAGGTATCGGTGGAATGCAGCTTGGAATGACACTTTCCAAAGCTACTGCTATTCTTAATAAAAATGGCCTAAGAAGCTTTAACAATCCGACTGTATTCTGGTGGGGAAATGCTGCAAGCATCACCCTGACTATAAAAAATAACATTGTAACAGGCTTTACATATGCCTGTGCACCAACTTGCGATTAAACATCTACTCACTGTTTATTACTTTTCATAATTAAAGCAGATAAATTCATTGATTCGATTAAATTTTACAGGAGGCATCTATGAAAAATAAAAATACAGGGTTTAAACATCTTGTTCTGCTATTTGCTTTCATCCTTTGTCTTTTTAGCTGTGTATCAGCAAAAGCCGCCAACTATTATTATGAGGATGGCTATAAATACACACTCTCCCTTGGAAAAGCAACAATTATAAGCTATGTTGGGTCTGATACAGATCTTACAGTCCCCTCTATCTTAAATGGAAAACCTGTTGTTAAAATTGAATCCTCTGCATTTGCTAATAACAAAAACCTGTGTTCTGTAATATTGCCTGATACGATCACATCCATGGGAATCAGTGTATTTGCACAGTGCGAAAATCTTAAGTCTATTCATTATCCAGAGGGTCTTGACCGAATTTATTATCGTACATTCGCAGGCTGTCACAACCTTACTAAGGTAAACATTTCTTCAAATATAAAAATTATAGAAGACAGTGCTTTTGCAGGATGCACTTCTCTGACATATCTGGATTTACCTAAAGTAAAAGAAATTGGCGAATACAGTTTTGCAAACTGCACGTCACTATCAGAAGTTATCTTCCATAAGGGTTTTACCTATGTTGGCTCTGCATCGTTCAAAAACTGTACCAATTTAAAAGATGTAACTCTGCCCCTCGGAACACAAACAATCAGTTACAGTGCCTTTGAAGGTTGCAAAGCTCTAAGACATATTGATTTTCCCTCAACCCTTGTATTCCTGAAAAGTGCTTCCTTTAAGGATACAGGACTTGTCCATATTATTGTTCCCCCTTCTGTAACACATGAGGAACAAAGTGTCTTCCTGAATTGTAAAAATCTGGAAGAAGCCGAGTATCACGGCAAAGTTATAGAAGGATTTACTTTCGCAAACTGTACAAACTTAAAAAAACTAATCATCGGTCCAGAAGTAACCTACATCGGCTCCAGTGTTTTTGATGGCACTACACAATTAGAAACCTTGCAGATTCCTGCAACTACCAATCTGCATAGCCGGGTGTTTATAGGTGCAGAAGCACTTCATACCATCTACGGTGTTAAGAACAGCCCGGTAGAAATAGCTGCAAATAATGCCGGACTCAACTTTGTTCCTGTAAAAGATCACTCAATCAAACTAAATAAAAAGCAACTTACTCTTTATACTGTCAAAGGCAAAAATTCTGCTGTATTAAAATCAGTCATCTCTGGCAGTACATCAACGCCAACCTGGAACAGTTCAAATACAAAAGTAGTTCAGGTCAACGCCACTGGAAAAGTAACAGCCAAAGGTGCAGGAACCGCTTATGTCACAGTAACTCTGGGAAATAAAAGTGCTTCCTGTAAAATTACTGTAAAAAAGCCAGTTCTCAACCTGAAAAATAAAGCAATAACACTGAAAAAAGGAAGCAGCTATACCATCTCCTGTTCTGCAGTTCCAACAGGTAAAATCACATATAAAAGCTCAAATACTAAATGCGTAACAGTAAACACTAAAGGAAAAATCACTGCCAGACAAAAAGGAACAGCTACTGTCTCGATAAAATGTAATGGAATTACTCAAAAACTAAAAGTGACAGTAAAATAAAAAATTTTCTTCAAAAAACTCATTGTTCGGAGGAAAGTCAATGAAAAAACTATTAAAAAAACACTTCTCATTTATTATCGCAGTATTAATGGTTATTTCTCTAATAATCATTCCACGTACTGCTCAGGCAGCTTCCGTAAAACTGAATAAAACTAAACTAACAATGAATGTTGGTGGTGTTTATCACCTCAAGGTAAGCGGGACAAACAAAAAAGTTACCTGGTCCAGCACTGACAGTAAAGTTGCATCTGTTTCTTCTGGAAAAGTAAAAGCAAAGAAAACAGGTACCGCAACAATTACAGCCAAAATCGGCTCTAAAAAACTGAAATGTCAGATTAAAATAAAAGATCAAAGAGCCTTATATGAAAAGGTTCTGCTCCAGTCTGGCGGAAAGTGTTTCTATCTAATGGATATTGACAGAAATGGAACCCCTGATCTGATTGTATCAAGCAACCGTGGAGTTATTGTAGATTATTCTGTATATACCATAAAAAATGGCAAAGTAATCTATGCCGGTCAGTGTTCCGGAAAAGGGATGAATTATCAAATTTTACAGTATAACACTCACTACAATGGAATACATATAAGCTGGTGGACCAACGGAGTAGGTGGTTCCGGTTCTGCATTATGGACTTTGTCCGGTTCTAAACTTGTCAGCACATCAAGGGCATACTGTTCTGTTGCTGGTTTTCAAACCGGTAAAGATGAACAGCATATGAAAAATGTAAGCCAGGCTTCTTTCAATTCTTACTGTGATAAACATTTTAGAAATTGTAAACAATATACTATGTGGTCCAATACCAGTGAAAACAGGATAAAACACTTGAAATAACTCTGTTAAGATGAATTTGTATTCTCATCAGATGGCAGATTCACAATTATTCAATCTTATCCCTAAAACACCTGCTATTGATGCTGATATATTTTATCAGCTATCAACAAGCAGGTGTTTTTATCACATATTTTTCTACTTTTCAGATACTTACTTTCTTTAATATGAACTTTTATATTCGTACTTCTTCATCTGTCTTAAGCAATGCACTCTTAGCCAGCTGATCTGCCTCTTCATTGTAGTGATTGCCCGTATGAGCTGCTATTTTACAAAAAGAAATCTTTACTTTCTTTCCTGCTTCCTGCATATGAGCAGCATATTTGCTGGTCAGAGGTGTTTTGGCTCTCCATACACCTGTTACCCATTTCTCTACCCCTTCGTAATCATAGCGGATTTCCACAGCTGGATATTTGTTTTCTATGGCCCAGTTTACTGCAGTCATGGAACCAAGCATCTCTCCTGCCACATTTCGGATCGCGACTCCTGCAGAATCACTACCGCTGCCGGATTTACGGATTTCCTGTCCGTCCGGTGTAAGGATCACACAACCAAAGGCATATCTGCCAATACTTTTCTCGAAACTTCCATCTACATAAGCAATGACCATATTTTCAGCTACTTCCACGATTCCTGCCGCCTCTTTTGCTTTATCACCGGATACATTTCCTGTTGTCTCCATGTTCAGAAAAGCCAATGCTTCCTCTTTCTCTGTAAATCCCCGAAACTCAGCTCCTGAATATCCGCTTACTGCCTTCTGGCACTCCGCCCATGTAGCAAAAAGTCCTGTTTTATGTCCCTTGCGTACTGCATATATTTTCTTCTTTGCCATAAAATCCTCCTGAACAATCAATATTTTGACTCACATTACTTTACTATATTTTGGTTAATACTATATAATCTTTCTTTCTATCAGGCAAGTTATACAATGGAAATTTCTCAAAAAAATAACGTGCAGATACATTTTGAAATCGAGATAAACCTTCAAGCCTGAAGTTATCTGTCGACTTCGATGTTTCTGCACGTTTTTTATAAGAACAGATATTTTTAATCAATATCCTACCTGTAGCAATCACATAAAATACTGCATTATTCTTTATCTTATAAAGCTTTATAATACAGTTTCACAATATCCTGCTTTCTGGAGGATCTTGGATTTACTGCAATATTTCCGCTCTTCATAGCATCATCTGCCATGGCATCAATCTTGCTTTCAATCTCCTCATCAGAATCTCTTCTCCCTTCTTTGCCTGGCGGATGGCTGTGGTCAGGTCTTCCGGGATTCCGATATCTTCGTTTAATTCCCTGATGGCATCCACCAGCATCAGTGGTTCGAATTCATCCTCATATGCAGGGATCGGACTGATATAATTATAAATCTTCAAATATCTGCCATGATCTGCCAGCGCATTATATTCTGCAATCACAGGGAGAAGAACTGCATTTGCCACTCCATGTGCCACATTAAAGAAAGCACTTACCGGATGACTCATGGCATGGACATTTCCAAGTCTTGCAAAGGAAAAGGCGATTCCTGCAAAAAGAGATCCCGTAAGCATTGCCTCTGCAGCCTCAAGATCTGTACGTCTTGCCACAAAACGGCGGATATTTCCACCGATCAGCTCCATTGCTTTCTCTGCCATTGCGTCAGAAAACGGAGATGCTGCTGTGGAAACATAAGCCTCCTCCGCATGGATAAATGCATCGATTCCGCATGCTGCTGCCACAGATGCCGGAGCAGAGGTGAGAAGCTCAGGATCCAGGATCGCATATGCAGGAAGAAGTTCATAACTGAATACCGTCAGCTTATAATCTCTGCTGTGGTCAGTGATAACAGAAAATGCCGTAACCTCTGAGCCAGTTCCCGCAGTAGTCGGGATTGCGATCAGCGGAACAATTTTTCCGGGAACCTTATGTGCCCCCTCATATTCTGTAATACTGCCGCCATATTTAGCCGTAACTCCCACTGCTTTTGCCACATCCATAGGAGAACCACCGCCCAGCGCAACGATAAAATCTGCGCCGGAATCCTTATACGCTTCTGTCGCTTTTTCCACTGTGGTGACAGACGGATTGGCTTCTACATCTGTAAAAATATCCACTGCCATTCCGGCGTCTTTCAGATAATCCGCCGCCTTATCCACAACTCCCATTTTCCGGAGAGTTGGTCCTGAGATCAGCATTGCATGAGAACCTCCAAGCTTTTTGGCACATTCCGGAAGCTTCGCCAGAGTACCTGCACCGACTGTAATATTCTGAGGAATAAAAAATTCAAATGGATTCATTAATTTCTGCCTCTTTTCCTGTATTTTTTCAATATTGCAATGTGCAGGGCACCTACCCTGCACAAATTCAAAACTCTGTTACCCAAAATAATTGTCATGTCATTTATAGCGTTATGCCATAGAGGAAAGCACCCTGTCAATAGCCGCATCGATTACCACATCAAGTTCTTCATCATCAGCCTCCGGCATAAGACTTGCTGCATCCTCATCAGAGATCAGTTCAATAAGTTTACCAAAGTCTTCTTTATATTTACGTTTACAGATCGCATAAAATACAACTCCAAGTAAACTCCAGCTACCTACCATAAGCCATTCCTGAAATACCAGACTTCCACCGGAACCCGGAATACAGTAAACCAGAAGCATCAGCCCTGACATGACTACTGCCATAAAACCTACAAATTTGTAGTGGCCTACTTTGTAAGGTCTTGCCATATCCGGTTCCTTTTTACGAAGGATCAGGAAAGAGACAGAGACCATACAGTATGCAAGGCAGCATCCGAAGTTACCTGCATCACAGATCCAGACCATCATTGTTCTTCCTGCAAAAGGAGCCAGCATAGTCAGGGCACCGATCAGATACAGAGAATTAACCGGAGTTTTGTGCTTCGGATGAAGCTTTGCAAAAACGGAGGAATCATGTAGGATTCTGCCATAGAGTACATGGCACGGGAACCGCCAAGGAGGAAGGAGTTCCATGATGTAATAATACCACACATTCCACCTACAATGATAACCTTGGCCATAATCTTTGTCCCGAAAGCCTTGGCCATGGCATCTGCTGTTACAAGTCCTGTTCCCTGCTGAGACTCAATAATCTCTGCCGGATTCAGGATATAACCTACTGCAAGAATAACCAGTGAGTAAAATACAACAGCCAGCACAACAGAGAGGATCATCATTTTACCGATTTTTTTCAGCGGAACATTAATCTCCTCTGCTGCCTGTGGGATAACATCAAAACCAATAAAGAAAAACGGAGTGATAACTGCAACCTTAATAATACTTTTCATTGCTTCACCGGTACCGTTTCCAACAAACATCTGTCCCTGAAGGTTATCCACACTTCCTGTAACCACAGAAGCCACGATCAGAATAATTCCGGCACCGCCGATGATACAGGTAAGAACAGTCTGCAGAACTGCCGCAGTCTTTGCTCCATTAATGTTAATTATCATAATAAGAAAAGCAATCACAATAGCCACGATCAACCAGGATGCATAAACATCAAAGCCTGCAACTGTATAGAGATATCCTTTCAGGAACCCCGGCCACAGATAAGAGATGATTGTGGGAAATGCACATGCCTCAAAGCAGGCAACACTTACATATCCAAGAATGATCGCCCAGGTGCAGATAAAAGAACCTGTAGAACCCATTGCCCTGTAGCTGAATACATGCTCACCACCACACTGAGGCATGGCTGCTGTAAGCTCTGCATAGGTCAGACCTACAAAGAAGATCATGATTCCACCGATTGCAAATGCAATAGCTGCACCAAGCACACCACCGGATTCAATCCAGTTGCCGGAAGAAACTACCCAGCCCCAGCCGATCATGGCGCCAAATGCAATTACAAGTATGTCCCATGCACCAAGTACTTTGTCAAATTCTGATGTTTTTTGTTCCATAGGTCAGGCCTCCTTTTTTCCGTATTTTTTTGCGATCAGATCTTCCAGATATTCTGCTGTTCCCTGAATTCCCAGAAAATCACTGTTAATAAGAATATCCCTGTTATGTCTGTCACCGCGGTTACTTCCTGTCAGTGCCAGATGTCTCTTATGATAACGTTTATCCTTCTCATCCAGCAGAAGCTTTGCATCCTTTTCCGAAAGATTATGGCTTTCCATAATGTTGTGAACGCGAACATCATTAGGTGCATAAATAAATGCTCTCACCAGCTGGATTCCTTCTGTATCTTTCAGAATATAATCTGCAGACCGTCCTATGATCACGCAGGCTTCTTTCTGAGCCAGCTTCCGGATAATCTGCTTCTGTACATGAATGGCGCGGTCTGTCAGATCCGCATATTTGGAAAAGGAACCTCTCACATCACCCTGTGCACCTTTACCTGCGATGGTTCCGCCTTCCTCTACTCTGTCCATAATGTCTGTAGGGATGCCTACCTCTTTGATAATCTCATCCACAAGATCACGATCATAAAACTTAATCCCCAGATCCTGTGCAATCTTCTTACCGATGGCATTGCCCTTGGCTCCATATTCGCAGCCAATCGTAATTACCAGATGTTTCATGCTCTTCCCTCTCACACTCAAATTTTTATCAGATTCTCAAACATTCGAAATCCGCTGATTTGCTATGTAAATCGCTATTTTCTCATGTTTGGCAGGTCCCAAGTTCAAAAGTCTTATCGTGCAGGCACGAACGACTTTTTGACCTTTTGGACCTGATATCATAAAAGGGCGCACGAATATAATTCGTGACGCCCTTGTCCTTTTACTGTATCACTCCGTTGCCGGATTTTTATTTTTCCAGAGATTTAATTGTATCTTCGATGATTGCTACAGCTTTGTCGCACTCTTCTTCTGTAACAATAAGCGGTGGGATCATACGGATGATATGCGCTCCGATAGCTGTGATCAGAAGATGTCTGTCAAGACAACCATGTTTTACATCCACTCCGCCGATAGTATCATCAAATTCCACACCTACCAGAAGTCCCTGATGTCTTACTTCTTTTACATGAGGAAGCTTCTCAAGCTTAGCTGCAAAGTAATCGCCAACCTTCTTTGCATTTCCAGCCAGATCTCTGTCCAGAAGCTCATTCACCTCAGCCAGTGCAGCTGCACAGCTTACCGGATGTCCGCCGAATGTAGTTCCATGGGAACCTGCTGTGAAAGCTTTTGCAACCTCTGCTGTTGCACAGATGGCACCGATTGGCATTCCACCGCCCAGAGCCTTTGCCATAGATACGATATCCGGTTTGATACCATAATTCATATAGGACATAACAGCACCTGTTCTGCACCATCCTGTCTGTACCTCATCGATCAGAAGAAGCATATCATTCTCATCACAGAATTTACGAAGTCCCTGCATGAATTCCATTGTTGCAGGATGTACACCACCCTCGCCCTGTACAGGCTCAACCATGATAGCAATTGTGTTCTCTGTACATGCATCCTTGAAAGCCTGAAGGTCATTGTACGGTGCATAGGAGAAACCATAAGTCATAGGTCCGAATCCAACCTGGCATCCATTACCCGGCTGACCTGTTGCAGACATGGCACCAAAGGTTCTTCCATGGAATCCCATCTTTGCAGTTACGATATGATAACGGTTTGGACCATACTTTTCAATACCATATTTACGGGCCATTTTGATCATTGCCTCGTTAGCCGTTACTGAAAACTTATAAAAAGTTATAAACTTCTATGTTCCATTCCTACTTCAACGAGTATGCTTTTGATGATATAAATATCAATCTACTCACAAGTTCCTGTACTCTCC